>JBQTKC010000440.1:0-6302 GCA_052386575.1 Beijerinckiaceae bacterium | reverse complement strand
CAAACTTCCGAAAATGAAAGCCGCCATCTGCCACGATTCGAATTGCGCGGCCGCGAAGATCACGGGAAGGATGACGGCCACGAGTGGGCCAACATAGGGAATGTAGTTCAACACAAACGAAATAACGCCCCATGCGATCGCGAGGTCGAGCCCTATCGCAAGGGTGAAGAGAAAGACCGCCACGCCCGTCGCTAAACTCGCGATGGTGCGAATGAGCATGTATTTCCGGATTTTCTCGGCGATTTGGCCGCTCGTTTCCAACAAGCTCCAGCCGCTCAATTTCGTGTCGAGCGCTGCGAGCTTGAGTCTGAAATCACCCATTTCAGCAAGACCGAATATCAGAAATAAAAATACCATGAGAGCAAAGCCAAGAAAATAATTGACGTAACCCGCAACGGCCTGGAACATTCCAACAAAGGATGACGGCTTCAGACTTTCCAAATCGCCTACGACAAGATCATGCCCCTGAAGCCATTGGTTAGTTCGCATGTATAGGGACTGGAATCGTTCCGTATTTGCCAAGCCCCAATCAACAATATCACTAATACTCCAGACAATTCCCCATACGAGAATCGAGAGGAAAAGAAGTGTCAAGATAATAGTGAGGGTGAGCGCAATCGGCTTCCCCATCCTGACCTCGACAGCCTTCTGGAAAGGCTCGACAAGAGCCATGGTGAACAGCGTGAACGCGATCGGCTCAAACACGATGCGGCCAAAATATAGAGCGGCGGAAACGAGAACCACGGCGAAAATGGCTATAACAAAGCGATTCCGACCGGCTTCCGTCGCAATCGTCACAGTGGCTTGCTCATTGCTCATCGTCCTGCCCTCTCATCTCCCGCTTTTCGGATGCGAGCTAGGTTCCTCTCCAAAGGATGATTCCTTGTCGATGCGCGAACCTATGCGTTGGTTTTGCGCCGCTATACATGCGCAAATCTTACACTCTCTGTAATGATACCATACAATGTATGACGCCGAACAATCGGTCAACCGGGAAAGCATCGGCGCCTTTGGCTGCGTGAGCGTGGCTCGAACGGCGGCTGGAAACCTCCATGAGGCGGCTCGCATGTTCTTCTGCACCGGCTATGCTATTGACTAGGCGGTCGAGGCGAGGGCTTCTGCACATCAATTCTCTAGCGCGGCTCTCCTGTCGGCGCTGCCATCGTGCGATGCGGTCCTTAAAACGGAGAAATGCCTTTGTTCTCATGTACTGGTTTTGCTGCCCAAGGCGCGAACGTGCCGCTCGCGCCTTTCTCGTTTAACCGCCGCGACCCCGGGCCGAAGGACGTCGAGATCGAAATACTCTTTTGCGGCGTTTGTCATTCCGACCTTCATCAGACTCGCAACGAATGGCGCAATACTGTTTACCCTTGCCTTCCAGGACATGAAATTGTCGGCCGGGTGACCAAGACCGGCGCTGAGGCGACCCTTTTCAAAAAGGGGGACCTCGCCGCCGTCGGCTGCATGGTTGATTCCTGCCGCACGTGCCGGTCCTGCCGCGAGGGCCTGGAGCAATATTGCGAACGGGGCTTTAACCCAACCTACAACGGTGTCGACAAGGTGATCGGCGGCCAGACTTTTGGCGGCTATTCCAACGCGATCGTCGTCGACGAGGCTTTCGTGCTGCGGATTTCCGAAAAGCTCGATTTGGCCGGCGTCGCGCCTCTGGTCTGCGCCGGCATCACCACCTATTCGCCATTGCGCCATTGGCGGGTCGGACCGGGCCAAAAAGTCGGGATCGCCGGTCTTGGCGGTCTTGGCCATATGGGCATAAAGTTCTCCCGCGCCTTTGGCGCCCATACGGTATTGTTCACAACCTCGCCGGGCAAAGTCATCGACGCCAAGAGGCTCGGCGCCGACGAGGTCGTGATCTCAAAAAATGCCGCCGAGATGGCGGCGCACGCGAACAGCTTCGACTTTATTCTCGACACGATCGCCGGACCGCATGAAATCAGCCGTTATCTCGATCTTTTGAAGCGGGACGGCACCTTGGTCCAGGTCGGCGCCCCCGAAAAGCCGATGGCGGTCGAAATCTTCAGCCTCATCTTCAAACGCGGCAATTTTGCCGGTTCGCTCATCGGCGGCATAAAGGAGACACAGGAGATGCTCGATTTCTGCGCCGAGCACAATATTACCGCGGATGTCGAAATCATCCCCATTCAAAAGATCAACGAGGCTTACGAACGGATGTTGCGCGGCGACGTGAAGTACCGCTTTTCCATCGATATGAGCTCGCTGTCGCGCACGGCATGACGCTTGATTCCGGCCTTGCTCCGGCAATCGCCGGGGCCGCGTCCGCTGCAAGCTTTGCGCGGCATCGTCTAGTGATTTACAATTTCCCCGATCTCCCGCACCAATGCCTGGCCGTCGTAGGGCTTCGGCAGGAAGCTTCCCTCCCGCGGCTTCATTTTGGGGCGAATATCATGGCCGGAGGTGAGGACGATTCCGATGCTGGGCCAGCGCTGGCAGATACAGGCCGCGAGCCCCAGACCGTCGAGGGAGCCAGGCATTTGGATGTCCGAGAATACGGCGCTCACATTTGCGGTCGCCTCGAGAATTCGCAATGCTTCGTCGGCATTGCCCGCCTCCAAGACCTCGTAGCCCTCCCCGGCGAGAATATCGGCGCCCCTCATACGCACCAAGACCTCGTCCTCGACGATAAGGATTTTTTGGCGGGCTTTTGCGAGTTTTGCTTCCATCACCTTGTAACAATAGAATTTGAAAGAAGTTCCTTTGGTTTGTCCGGCTGGTTAATAAACGATTAAGCCCGGCGGCACGCGAGCGAGGCAGTAGTAGGGCGTATGAATTCGGTTGAGCTTGATTTCAAAAGCCGGTTTTACACGGCGCCCGATGGGTTGAAGCTTCATGTTCGCGAATATGGCTCACCGCTCGATCCCGGCGTCCCAGTCGTCTGCTTGGCTGGGCTCACCCGCGATTCGGCCGATTTCGGCCGCTTGGCGAGCGCACTCGCCGGCGGGCTGAAAGGGGCCAAGCGGCGGGTCCTGGCCCTCGATTATCGCGGCCGTGGCCTTTCCAGTTACGACCGGAATTGGAAGAATTACAGTCTCGAAATCGAAAACGCCGACATTTTGGCGGTTCTCGCCGCCATGGAGATCGAGGCCGCGGTCTTCGTCGGCACCTCGCGCGGCGGCTTGCACACGATGCTGCTTTCCGCGACACGCCCCGCGGTCATTCGGCGTGCCGTCTTGAACGACATTGGCCCGGTTCTGGAGCCGCGCGGCATGGCCCGCATCCGCGGCTATGCCGGCAAGCTCCCCGAGCCGCGCACGGTGCCGGATGCCGTCGATCTTCTCAAGCAGCTAATGAGCGAGCGTTTCAACGGTCTAAGCGAGGCCGATTGGGAAGCGTATGCCAAAATAACCTTCACCGATGCGGTGGGACGCATTTGCCAGCGCTACGATCGCAATCTGATGAGGCCGCTCGCAAGCCTGGATCTCGAACAGCCGCTTCCCGCGCTCTGGCCGCAGTTCAATGGTTTGCGCGCCGTCCCTTTGCTCATTCTTAGGGGCGCGAATTCCGATCTTCTCTCGGCCGATACGCTCAAGGAGATGGTGGCCCGCCACCCCGGCGCGGAGGTTCACATCGTCGAGGGTCAAGGTCATGCGCCGCTTCTGCTCGACGAGGAAACCATTGCACGGATTTGCGTCTTTGTCGCGGCGGCCGATAGCGCCGCGGTCAGGGATTGTTAACCATTAGCAAGGCCGTTTTCTTGCGGCATGTTCGAATTCGGCGCGCCATTGATCTTTCGCGGCGAATCTGGGCAAGTTGGGCTCTCCGCGCCCGCGAATTTTAGGAAGATTGAATCATGGCCGTTGCTTGCACCGAAGGACTCGATACCGGCTTTGTCGCTCTCGGCTACGGCAAGGTTGCCGTTCTCGGCATCGTTCAAGGCATTACCGAGTTATTGCCGATTTCCTCCACGGCGCATTTGCGGATCGTCCCGGCATTTCTTGGATGGCAGGATCCGGGATCGGCGTTTTCGGCCGCGATGCAGGCCGCGGCGCTCGCCGCCGTCGTCAGCTATTTTTGGGCCGATGTGCGAGGCATCACATTGGGTTTCCTCGGCGCCATACGCCGCCGCGACTTGGACGATTGGAATTTCCGCTTCGCCGTATGGATTGTGCTCGCCACGCTCCCGATCGCCATAGCCGGCCAATTGTTGTCGCCGATCCTCAACGCCTGTCATTCGCCGTTGCGTAGCCTCACCGTCATCGCCATCGCCTGCGTCGTCATGGCCGCGCTTCTGGCGCTCGCCGAAATTTACTCCAGGCATAAACGGACGCTTGATCACGCGACGCTAAAAGACGCGATGATCATTGGGTTTGCCCAGATGGGGGCGCTCATTCCCGGAGTTTCGCGATCAGGTGCGACGCTGACCGCGGCCTTGTTCTTGGACCTCAAGCGCGCGGAAGCGGCGCGTTTTTCGTTCCTGCTCGGGTTGCCGGCCATCGCCGCCGCCGGGGCGAAGGAATTTTGGGAACTGCACAAGGCGCATCTCGACGCCCATGGCTGGTCGGTCCTGGCGTTTGGCCTCTTGATCGCGTCGCTTTCGGCCTTTGCCGCGATCTGGAGCTTGCTGCGGATTCTCGAACGATTCTCGGCCTGGCCGTTTGCCGCCTACCGGGCCTTGATGGGTATCTTATTGCTCGTCTGCGTCTATTACGGCTGGCTGCCAAATTGAGGTCAGTCGTCTGGCGCCAGCATGGCTTCCGGGCGAACCAGCGCATCGAACTGCGCTGCGTCAACGAGCTGCGAGGCGATCGCCTCTTCCCGCAGGCTCGTACCATTGAGATGCGCGGCCTTGGCGATTCTCGCCGCGTTTTCGTAGCCGATCCTTGGCGCAAGCGCGGTAACGAGCATCAAGGATCGCCGCATCAATTCGTCGATCCGCTTCCTGTTCGGCGCAAGTCCTTCGACGCAATGGCGCCGGAAACTGCCGGCTGCGTCCGCGAGGAGGGCGAGACTCTCGAGAAATGCGGCCGCGATGACCGGCTTATAGACGTTGAGTTCGAAATGGCCTTGCGAACCGGCGAACGCGATCGTCGCCTGGTTGCCGAAAACCCGCGCGCAGACCATGGTCAGCGCCTCGGCCTGGGTCGGATTGACCTTGCCCGGCATGATCGAGGAACCCGGTTCGTTTTCCGGCAGAACCAGTTCGCCTATGCCGCAGCGGGGGCCGCTCGCCGCGAGCCTGATATCGTTGGCGATCTTAAAGAGGCTTGCCGCGATAGTGCTCAGCGCACCATGCGCAAAGAGCAAAGCGTCATGGCAAGCGAGCGCCTCGAATTTGTTTGGCGCGGAGACAAACGGCAGCGCGGTCATGGCCGCGATCTTCGCCGCGAAAGCTTCGGCGAAGCCCCGTTTGGCATTGAGCCCAGTGCCAACCGCCGTGCCGCCCTGGGCAAGCCGGTAAAGACCTGGAAGTGTCGCTTCGAGCCGTTCGAGCCCAAACTCGAGCTGCGCGACATAGCCCGAAAATTCCTGCCCGAGAGTCACTGGCGTCGCGTCCTGCAGATGCGTGCGGCCTAGCTTGACGATCGCGGCGAAAGCCTCCGATTTGGTGATGAAGGCGGAGGCGAGCGCACGCAACGCCGGTTCGAACCCCTCCTTGATTTGGCGGATCGCGGCGATGTGCATCGCGGTAGGAAAACAATCGTTCGAGGATTGCCCGAGATTGACGTGATCGTTTGGATGCACGGGATGTTTCGCGCCCCTCGCGCCGCCCAGCATTTCATTGGCGCGATTAGCAATGACCTCGTTGACATTCATGTTGGTTTGCGTGCCGGATCCTGTCTGCCACACACGCAAGGGAAATTCGTCATCGAGCCGGCCAGATTCGATTTCGCTGGCGGCGGCGGCGATCGCCGAACATAACTCCCCTGGCAAAAGCCCAAGATCGCGATTGACCTCGGCGCTGGCGCGCTTGACCATCGCCAAGGCATGAATAATCGCCAGCGGCATGGTTTGCGAGCCAATCGCGAAATGGGCAAGCGAGCGCTGCGTCTGCGCGCCCCAGTAATGCGCGGCGGGCACATCGATCGGCCCAAAACTGTCGGTCTCGCTCCGCGTTTTTTCAACGTTCATCCACGCAACTCCGCCCTCGCTTGCAATTTTATCTGAAACGCGGTGCGGCGAAAGGACAAAACCAGGAGGGGGCCCGCGTCACTCGCCGTCGCCGTGCACATCGCGCCGATCGGCGATCGCGGAATCGATTGCCTGCCACTCGCCGTCGCGTCCAAATTCCAGACCGGAAGTGATCGACAACATCTCGGCCAGACGGC
>JBQTKC010000439.1:0-3763 GCA_052386575.1 Beijerinckiaceae bacterium | reverse complement strand
CAAATCCATCCAGAGGCGCCCCAACCGGGTCAAGTCATACTTCCACGCAAAACACGTGCGCTACGCCGCGTGAAGTGTCACCTATAATGATAGGCTATTAGTAATATATGCGCCTGTTCCGTGCCCCTCGCAATCCTAAAGTGATGCGCCCGCACGCTTGAGGTGCGCTGTTGAGCGACGCGCCCTGGAGCTGCGCCGCAGATTCTACTTACCTCAGCGGGGCGCCGATCAGCACGACTCCTTCGAGATGGCGCGCGCGCAGGGACATGGCGCGGCAGGCTCAAGCCCGTCCGCACCTCGATGGTCTCCCGATTCATTTGCCGCGCGGATAAATTCTGTTCGAACCTATAGGAATGGGTATGCTCGCATTTGGTTCCTGGGGGAGAAGCAGTAGAGGAAGGTTTCCCATTTGCTGGGTCCGCGCTCGCCAACGCAAATCGGCATATCGCCAAAGTGGGTAGCACCTCCCGCGCGGGATGGCATGACCGGGACGTTTCCGCCGTTCCGGGAACGACCCCCTTGGTTTGGGGCCGACCTGCAAACTCTCCGCAATCTTCTGCGCGGCGCTCCGCCCGATCTCCCTGGCGGCGAGCGGCTGCTGCTGCCGGTGTCCGGCGGCGAGCGGCTGGCGGCGCGGCTCGACCGGCGGGCCGACGCAATCGCCAGGCCGCCCGTCGTGCTCGTGCATGGCCTCGCAGGCACCGAGGCAAGCAGATCCGTGGTAGCGAGTGTACGGTATCTGGTTAGCCAAGGCTGGCCCGTCCTGCGCCTAAATTTGCGCGGAACACTCCCTTCGCTCCCGACCGCCCCCGGGCATTACCATGCCGGCCGGACCGAGGATTTGGCGGACGCCCTGCGCGGCCTGCCGGCTGGTCTTACCCGGTATGGCATTGTTCTGCTCGGCCATTCGCTGGGCGGCAATCTCGTGCTAAAGTTCATGGGCGAGGGCGGGCACGGCCTGCCGGTGCTGTTCGCTGTCGCGGTGTCCACCCCGATTGATCTCGCCGCGACCTGTGCGCGGATGATGAGCCCGCGCAACTTCGTCTATCATCGCTATATGCTCGATGCGATGAAACGCGAGGCGCTGGCGCCCGGCGCGGGGGTAAGCGCCAATGAGCGGACGGCCATCGCCGCCGCCAGGAACGTCTATGAATTCGACGACCACTTCATCGCGCCGCGCTTTGGCTACCAGGATGCCCGGGACTATTACGAAAGCAATGCCGCCAAGCACTTCCTTGCCGGCATCACGCAGCCGGCGCTCGTCATACACGCGCTGGACGACCCTTGGATTCCGGCGGCGGGCTACGCCGCGATCGACTGGCCGCGCCTGCCGATGATCGAGGCCGTGCTGACCCCGCACGGCGGGCATCTCGGCTTCCACGGCCGGGGCAGCCGCGTCCCATGGCATGATAGGCTGACGGCCGCGTGGCTCGCGCGAAGATTGGACTCTTGGGATTGGCCAAAGAGCTTGCCAACGCCCTAAACTATCCTTCGAGCACCGCGAGCCTTGCCCGCGCTCGCAGCTTTTCCGTCTCGCTCTTCAACTGCCCGCATGCGGCCAGAATGTCGCGGCCGCGAGGGGTGCGCACGGGGCTTGCGTAGCCTGCGTCAAACACAATACCGGAAAATTTCTCGATGCGCCCGTTGTCCGAACATTCGTATGGCGCGCCGGGCCAAGGATTGAACGGTATGAGGTTGATTTTTGCGGGAATGCCCTTCAACAGCCGGACTAGCTCCCGCGCGTCGGCGGGTGAATCGTTAATGTCCTTCAGCATCACATATTCGAAGGTGATGCGCCGCGCGTTGGAGGCGCCGGGATAGGTCCGGCAGGCGGCAAGCAGGTCCTTGATCGGATATTTCTTGTTGAGCGGCACGAGCTTGTCGCGCAATTCGTCGCGCACCGCGTGGAGCGAAATGGCGAGCATCGCGCCGGTCTCGCGGCCAAGCTCTTCCATGCGCGGCACGACGCCAGCAGTTGAGACCGTGATCCGGCGCTTCGACAGCGCGAGGCCGTCGCCATCGGCAAAGACCGCCACGGCATCGCGCACATTGGCGAAATTGTAGAGCGGTTCGCCCATCCCCATGAACACGATGTTCGACACCGCGCGAAGTCCTTCGCCGGGCACGAGCCCGTCGCCTGGGGGCATCAGTCCCGGAAAATCCCCAAGTTTTTCGCGCGCTATCAAGACTTGGCAAATAATCTCGTGAGCAGTCAAATTGCGGACGAGTTTTTGCGTTCCCGTGCGGCAAAAGGTGCAGCTCAACGTGCAGCCGACCTGGCTCGAAACGCATAAAGTGCCGCGATCGCTTTCGGGGATATAGACGCATTCGACCTCGGCGCCGTTGTCTTGCCCGGAGGCGGGGTCGAGCCTTAAGAGCCATTTCCTCGTTCCGTCGCAAGAAATTTGCTCCGCGACGATTGCCGGGCGGGCAAGGGTAAAACGCTCGGCCAAGGCGGCGCGCAGAACCTTGCTGACATTGGCCATCGCTTCGAAGGAATGTGCGCCGGCATGATAAATCCAATGCCAGAGCTGCGCCACGCGCATGCGGATTTCGCGCTCCGGCACGCCGGCCTCGGCAATTGCTATGGCAAGCTCGCGCCTTGTGGCGCCCGCGAGCGAAACACGGCCGCGACGGGCAGGATCATCAAGCTCTGCAAGAGGTTCGGCGAGCGTGGACATGAGTTCGGCGCGCTTTTGGAGCCTGTTTCAAAAGCTGCACGGAACCCAAGCCCTCTTGCGGAGGAGGGTCCGAAGGACCCGTCTCGAAGCACGAGGGCACCACGGGAGCCGCGGCCCATCCTTCGAGACGCGCCCTGTGGGCGCTCCTCAGGATGAGGTGGAAGCTTTTGAGGCAGGTTCTTAGCATGGCGGCCTGGATCTCACCAGGAATTCTCCGGTAAGGAGAAGGACAACCGGGCGCAGCCGCTGGGCCGTGGCGGACAGCCTGCGTTATACTCCGGATGCCGTATCATGACCGAAAAGCCGCGGAGTAGCGGGCGATCAGATCGTCGAGATTGATTTTTTCTCTCGCGTCCGCGATGTGGTCGAAAATGCGCTCAAGCGTAAAATACTGAGATGGCACCGCCGGATGAAATCGCAGCTCGCCATTCAATTCTTGGCGGCGAGCTTGGCGAGTGGATCGATGTTGTCAAGGATGCACAGCACCGGCTGCGCCGGCGCGAGCCATAGCTCGTCGCTTGCGACGGGCGTTCTGCCGAACGCCCTTTGGCTCGCGTCCTTGACAATATCGAGTCCACCTCGCCGAGAATGGCCGCCGTTGAATCAATGCCGGCATTCCACCCAGGCCCTCGTCAAAAAAAAGCACGCGCCATTTTTGAGGATGAATTATGCAGCGGAGAAACCATTTAATATCAATGATCCGTCACCGTTCCATAGACCTTGAGATTTGCAACTCACCTGCCCAATAAGGTAATAAGTCTCTTTGCAGGGCGTGTCGAACATGGAATTTCCTGTGGAGAGCTTTGCAAAAGTTCCAATCCTGTGATTCTGTAAGACTTTCGCGGGGATGATTCGCCGATGCCGCGGCGTTGCTTTTCTCAACCTTCGCTCGCCGGCGCATTCGTGAAGGCCTATTCCCGGGGCGGGGGCCTCCTCGAAGAGATTTCAAAGACGTTCGAGTGGAGTTCTTTTGCCGTTTTATTTGCGCAAATCAATGGCGCGGTCAACGGCGCTCCCGGCTACCCGCCTCTGGTTATGTTCAAGATCGTGCTTTTACAGCAATGGTACAATCTCTCTGACCC
>JBQTKC010000438.1:0-4550 GCA_052386575.1 Beijerinckiaceae bacterium | reverse complement strand
GCCGGCTCACATCAAAAAAACCAAGCTGCCCCATCGCGAAAACCCCGCTCTTACCGCCCGCAAACCTTGCATCCGATTCGCGCGGCACCAGGAAGCACAATTTTTCGAGGTGCCCTTTTAATGGTCTCTTGTCAGTGGTAGTGGAGCTTGGCCGTCCATGAGAATTAGCACAAGCGGTTATTACAGAGACCACGGCAGCAGAGTCTTGGCCGAAGACGAGCTAGAAAATGCCAATTTGACGGGCGATGAGTATACATACCCAGAAGTTGGTTTTGGAATACAACATAAAGACAATGGTCTAGGAGATTGCTATTTGAGAATCGTTACTCGTGTGAATGTCACAATGCAAGGAAACTATAGACTAGAAGTGCGATTTACATTGTCAGACATATTAAAGATGTTTTGGATTTGCTTCAAGGACAAGGCGTTACAGGTTGCATTTTCCGAAGCAGAAAAAGGTCGGAGGATGATATGACCGTCATGGTCCTGGACTACTACAAAGTTAAGCCTGAATTCATGCCGGAAGACTTGCAGGGGCTCGGCGTGTACGTGCGGCCCGGCGAACTTGAGTGTGTTGCCAATCCTGATGAATGGGAGTTGGTCGGACGCACTTTCCACCCGAACCGACTTCAAACCGCCGACGTGAGGCGCCAGAGATATTGCTTGCGCAAGCTTTGCCGACGGCGCATTCTGAAATAGCGTAGGACGCACCTTTGCCTACCTAGCGCTTACCAAGGACGCCTAGCTTTCGCTTACTTCTGATCGAATTATGGCATAACTCCTTGAATACGTTGGCAGGAGAGGAGGGACTCGAACCCCCAACCCCCGGTTTTGGAGACCGGTGCTCTAACCAATTGAGCTACACTCCTATATGCGCGCATTTTTAGCGTGAACAACCGCGCCAACGCAAGGGCGGAGCGCCGCCGTTCCCAAGCGGACGGGACGCGCGCGCAAACGAACCGGCCGCCCTAACCATAGCCGGACGCGGCGACGACTTCCGCGCCGTAACGGAATGAAATCCTGGGCGGATGCAGGCTGACACGCGGGTTGGCGTTAACTCCCGAAACGTGTTGATTGTTCATTTCCGAGTTACTGGGAAGCCGGTAGCCAACCGCCAATGCGCGCACCTTCAACCGCTCGAACATCTCCTCAAGCGCCGAGCCGCTCGGCTCGACCACATGCCGCGCGTGCTTCTTCGAGCCCGGCGGCTGTACGGCGAAAACCCGCTTCTTCGAACTCGCCTCCAAAGCTTCGATCGGCGTGCTAACCTAGTCCGGAGCAGCGGTCCCAGGCGCCGATTTGCAGGAACGCGTCATATCGGTTCTCCAAGGTTCGAGCAAACAAACCCAGGATAACCAATCCGATGCCGCCGCTAGCCCTCATAGAAACTGGTGGCCAACCGTTCAAGGCTAAGACCATGCGGCCCACGGACCTCGACCTTCGCCGGAAAAGGAATCTTGGATTCCAACCAGTTCAGAAAACGGCTATCTTGCAACGACATTGCGGGAGGAATCTCGATCCCGGTTCGAGCGGAATATGGGAGCGTGTAATGAGCATTTTTGGAACAATCATGTCTAAAATTTTGGGTAAGGCGCCGGAGTCGTCCGCCTCCGCCGCTCAGGTTCGCCCCTCTGGTCAGGCGAGCGGGACGACGAACACAGCGCCATCCTCCTCGGCGGTGCCGGAGGTGGATGTCGCCGCGGTGCTTGATGCCTTGAGCGCCAAAACAACGGAGAAGCTCGATTGGAGACGCTCCATTGTCGATCTGATGAAACTCTTGTCCATAGACAGCAGTCTCGCCGCGCGTAAGGCACTCGCATCCGAGCTTCACTACGATGGCGATACTAGCAATTCCGCCTCGATGAATATTTGGCTTCACAAACAGATCATGGCGAAACTTGCAGCCAATGGCGGCAAGCTGCCAGACGATTTGAAGAACTGAGGGAGTGAGACATTCCCAGGATTGCGGACATGGCAATCGTCAACCAGCAAGCATTCCGCGGAATACCTTTGAGCGGCCTGCGAACGCAATGACACGTAAACCCTGGGCCCAGCGCAGCGGGAGCAAGGAGAGTCCTAGTCGTGTAGCGGCTAGTCTTGCGTCGCCTCGTTGGCTACGATGCGAAAGCCGATCGGTGAGTCATCAGGGGCGGCTCGCCGTCGCGCCCCCAGACTTGTTGGTAGGAAACCGCGAAGATCGCCTCGCGCACTTCCGAAAAGCACGATCCGTTATAGGCGTGATCTTGTTGCATGATCTGTTCGCTTCCTAAATCGCCTGGTTCCTTGTTGAACTCCCCTCGAAACTTGCGGTTCCCCGGCATTCGTTTCCTCCGCGCGCGGCGCTCTGCCTTTTCCCCGGCATTTGTCGCCGTCGAGGCCAGCCAGCGCGATGCTGGCGATGCTGGCATCTTTTACGACGAGCTTAACTACAGCTCTCCAAAAAAAACCGGCGCGCGAGCCGTCCCGTCCCTTGCCATGACGAAATCCAAATGCCGCCCCGCCGGACATCGGCCGGTATTGGATTTTCCCCGGTCCACTCTCAACATTATTTGCTTTTATTTTCGCTGGCTTTGCGCCACATTGCGAGCCAACCAAGAGCGATTGGGCTAGCCATGCCGCAGATTGCCGGAACCTTCGACGCCTACCTCGATGAAACGGCCGCTCTGGACGCTCGCTTAGGCGCCCCCGCGCGGGTACTTCGCGCCATCGCCGCCGCCGCCGTCGACATGTCTGCCATCATCGGTCTCGGCCGCTTATATGGCCAATTGGGCGCCAGCCGCGCGAGCGCCAACACCGGCGGCGATGTTCAGAAGGAATTGGATGTTCTCGCCAACGAAATATTCGTTGACGCGTTCAGAAAGGCTCCGGTCGCGGCGGTCGTCTCCGAGGAGATGAGCGAGCCATTGGTTCTCGATTCGGCCGCCCCGCTTGCGGTTGCGATGGATCCGCTCGATGGCTCTTCGAATATCGATGCCAATGTCTCGATCGGAACGATCTTTTCCATTCTTTCCGTGCTCGCCAAGGGGTGCGGCGCGGAAGCCCATTTCCTGCAACCGGGGCGGACGCAGATCGCCGCCGGTTTTGTCATTTATGGGCCGCAAACGTCGATCGTGTTCGCCATGGGAAGCGGGCAAACGCAAATCTTCACCCTGGATCATCGCGAAGGCCGGTTCTACCAGGCGGTATCCGCTCCGGTTATTGACAAGGACAGCGCCGAATACGCCATCAACGCCTCCAACTACCGGCATTGGGAGGCTCCGGTCCGGGCTTTTATCGACGATTGCGAGCAGGGCACCGAAGGGCCTCTGAAGCGCGACCACAATATGCGCTGGACGGGCTCGCTCGTCGCCGACACCTATCGAATTCTGCTTCGCGGCGGGATTTTCCTTTATCCTGGCGATCAGCGGGCAGGCTACAACAATGGGCGGCTGCGGCTCCTCTACGAGGCCAATCCGATCGCTCTCATCGTGGAACGGGCGGCGGGGATCGCGACCGACGGCGTGCACCCTATACTTGACATCGTCCCCTCCGCGATCCACGCGCGGGTGCCGCTCGTCTTTGGTTCGTCGGGACAGGTTGGGCTCGTCGCCCGCTATCACAGCGATCCGCAATTTTCCGCGCGCGCGCCACTATTTGGAAAGCGCGGCCTCATGCGCCTTTAAAGTAAGAACAATCCGAAAGAGAAGAGGCTGACGTGTCCGCCAAATATCCGATCATTTCGGTGACCGGTTCTTCTGGGTCCGGAACGACATCCGTCAGGCGCACCTTCGAACAGATTTTCCGCCGCGAACAGATCGCGGCGGCCTTTATCGAGGGCGATGCGTTCCATCGTTACAATCGCGATGAAATGAGCGCCATGATTGCCCTGGAAGAGGCGAAGGGTAACCGTAATTTCAGCCATTTCGGCCCCAGCGCGAACCTTTGGGCCGAGCTCGAAGACGTGTTTCGCGGTTATCACGAATCCGGCATGGGCAAGACCCGGCATTATGTTCATGATGATGAGGAGGCCGCGTATTACGGCTGCGCGCCCGGCACCTTCACCAGCTGGGAGGCTTTGCCCGGACAAAGCGATCTTCTCTTCTATGAAGGGCTACATGGCGCTGTCAAAACGGACGACGTGAATATTGCGCAATATCCTGACCTAAAGATCGGCGTCGTGCCCGTCATCAACCTCGAATGGATCCAAAAAATCCGTCGCGACTGCTCGGCGCGCGGCTATACGACGGAAGCGGTAATGGACATCATGTTGCGGCGGATGCCCGATTATGTCCATTACATTTGTCCGCAGTTTACCAAAACGGACATCAATTTCCAAAGAGTGCCAACCGTCGATACATCGAATCCTTTTGCCGCGCGCTGGATCCCGACCGCCGACGAATCGATGGTGATCATCCGTTTCGCCAAACCTCGCGGCATCGATTTTCCCTATTTGCATTCGATGATCCATGACAGTTTCATGTCGCGGGCCAATTCGATTGTTATTCCAGGCGCCAAGCTCGATCTCGCGATGCAGCTGATTTTAACGCCATTCGTCCTTCAGCTCGTCGAGC
>JBQTKC010000437.1:0-5021 GCA_052386575.1 Beijerinckiaceae bacterium | reverse complement strand
TTAGAACATCGAGAGCGGGAAGATTGCTTGCGAGGGTCCCGCAGAGCGGGCAACACTCGTTGCTGTCCTTGGGCAGCCCGCCGTCTGGGGTGGTCTCGCCACTCGCTGCATGGTGCGGACAGGACAGTCCCGCGAGCGCGGCGTCGCCGCTTGCCGAATGGACAACGGCGATGTCAGCGTACCGCGCCGGGCGGCAATGGAAACCGGCGGCGAACAGCTGTGCGCAAAGGGCGGCGAATGCAGCAAACCAAAAGACGACATGACCCGCTCGCGGAGGCAGAACCATCGCGCGATACAAAACAAATCGATTTTGTGCGCTTCTCCGAGCCATTAATTACAAACCAAATGCCGCCACCGCCGAGCAATTTGATACATAGCGGTTAATCGATAGACAACTGAGAATCGTTCCGAAGCTCACGTTCCCATCGCGGGTGTGGCAAACGAGCAACATAACTGGTCTTCTGTTTTTGAAAATCGAGCAGGTAAATAATTCGGACAAGACCGGGATTGCGGGCCGTCAGGAGCATTGGAGGGCAGGCGATCTCGGGATAAGCCATGGGTCGTTGCGGGAAGGGGGTCGATATCTGCTCCCGCTTCTCGTTGATGGCGATGACGGCGGTTACGTCGAACGTAGCCGCCATGCTCGCATTGGCCTATTTGAACCGTTTCATATTGATGCCGCGATTGCGCGCCGCGCCGGTTAAGAGGATGGCGCAAATCACTAAGCTGCGCTATAGTTTAGCGGTTGACGTTGTGCTCGGCATACTCGTTCTCGGCGCGTCGGCTATCCTCGGCATCACCATGCCTTCACAATGATGCCATATAAGCCTGCGGCACCGGGTTCGGTTTAAGGGAGATCAACCCTGAACGACTTGCCGCGTTCGCATAGGGGGCGGTTCGACCCCTATCACTCGAACCCTTAAGAGGAGAAAAACCATGGATCGTCGTGAATTCATTGCCGCGGCCGGAACTGTCGCCGCGGCTGCTTCGGCGTCGCAGGCCTTCGCACAAATGGCGGCTGAAGAGTCAGACATGCATTCGCCGAAATACAAGGGTCTCGAGAAAACCGCCATTGAATGTGTCGCCACTGGCAACGACTGCCTCAGACATTGCTTGGGCATGTATAAGATGAAGGACACCAGCATGGCCGAATGCGCCGATGCCGCCTTCCAGCTCGTTGCCGGCTGCGGCGCGCTTGCTTCTTTGGCGGCAGTCAATTCGGAGCATACCGGCCACCTCGCGAAGGTCGTCGAAATGCTCTGCAACGACTGCAAGAAAGAGTGCGACAAGTTCCCCAAGGTTGCCGCATGCAAGGCGTGCGGCGATGCGTGCAAGGCCTGCGCCGAGGAATGCCGTAAGGTCGCTGCTTAGCCAATGATTTGCGTCAGCGGCCGGGACCAATCGTCCTTTGCATCCCTCCCGGCCGCCGCCGTTCTTGCCACCGCAATGAGAACCGTTCCCCGCGGCCAAGGTACGCTAGCAGGCGCCTCATGCCGGCGGCGCCGCATCTCGAAAAGTACTTTTCCGCCTCGGCCCTGGTCCGCGGCATCGTCAATGGAATGCGGATGGGCTACTCGTTGTCATCGCCAGCAAGGCCATAATAGCCGCCAAAGAACGGCGTTCCTACCCCATCAACCGGGTTGAAGACACCGTAGCGATAGCCCCGATTCCCCGGAATCCAGGCATTGTAGCGCGCGGCGTCGGCGGCGATCGCAAAGAGGACGGGGTTTTGCCAGTACGGCCGCCGATGGGTCAGGCGATAGCGCCAGGCGCCAAGGCGATAGCGAATTGGCAACGGATAGAAACCGAGCCCGCTGCCGGGATCGCCGACGAGCGCGACAAAATGGCCCCCACGCCCTCGCGTTCGGCGGGCAGTGAGGCCGCGCCACTCTGCGCCGCTGAGGCTGCGGACATAGCCGCGGTGGAGCATAACCCGTCTCTCGTGCAAGCTCCCTTTGGACGGCGAGCGTGCCTTTGCCGCCCCGTCCGCAACCAACGCGAGGACCGTTGCGATCGCGAGTACACATGCCTTGCAGGTTGCACGCATTGCCATCATCCCGAAAAATTGGCGTTATACAAGGAAACGGGTAACCCTTCCTTCCGGTTCCGCCGGCATTGCGCAGCCGCTGAACAATTGGGAAAAGCACGTTCGGGCTTAGCAGCGTTGTCCGGTATCTCTTGCTTGGACTGACCCAACTCCAGCCCAGCACAACGAGTCACGCCTTCACGGACGTTGTATTGCCCGGCCGAAAATAGGCTCGAATGTCCGGGCGAGCGCGAGATCGACCTCGCTCATGCTCACCTTGAGGCCAAGTTCACGAAGGCTCGTCACCCCCAGATGCGCGGCCGAAATGCCGCACGGCACGATGCCCGAATAATGGTCAAGGTCCGGCGCGACATTGAGCGATATGCCATGGAACGAAACAGAGCGCCGGATCCTGATTCCGATCGCGGCGATCTTGTCCTCGGCGATCTCGCCGTAATTGCCGCGCGCCTTCTCGGGCCGGGAAACCCAGACCCCGATCCGGTCCGCGCGGCGCTCGCCCCTGACATTGAAAGCGCTCAGCACCGCGATGATCCAGTCTTGCAACGCGCGAACAAAAGCGCGCGGATCAAGGTTCCGGCGATTGAGATCGAGCATGATGTAAATTATCCGCTGACCCGGCCCATGGTAGGTGAATTGTCCGCCGCGGCCGCTTTTGTGCACGGGGAAACGCGCGTCCACGAGATCCGCCGCCCGCGCGGATGTGCCAGCCGTATAGAGGGGCGAATGTTCGAGAAGCCAGATCAATTCCGCTGATTCGCCCGCGGCGATGGCAGCAACCCGCGCGTCCATAACGGCCACGGCGTCCACATAGGGCACGGGCGCGTCCGAAATCCGCCATTCCACGCGGGCGGCGTCGCGTGGCGGCATGCGGGAAGCAGCATTATCGTATCGCATGTGCGATGATAGCCCGGAATTTGCGTCGGGGCACTGCCAAGCGGAGAGCCGCCTTGCTACTCCGGCGCCGATTTGTTAGACGACGCCGCGCAGGAGCGGTTTGCGTTTCCTGCTGCGCGAAGGATCGCGGCCATGGCGGAAGTGGTAGACGCGCTAGCTTGAGGTGCTAGTTGGGCAACCAGTGGAGGTTCGAGTCCTCTTGGCCGCACCAGTTAAGGTGTCGATTAGGGCCGTCAAGCTTCTTTTTATTTCGGGCCAAATGGCAGTTTTAGACTAATGACAATAAGAGAATCGCTCGAATTACGCTATCCTAATCAGAATCCACATTGCACAGCGCTGCGGGAATGGATCACAGAGCTATGTCAAAATTACATTAAGAATGGGCTCGGTGATAAGAATGCTGAGCAGAGGCTTTGCTCAAACGATGATGCACAATATTGGCAACAATTGTCAGAAGTTTTGCTAGCGGATCAGTTCGACAAAGCACGAATTCAGGTTGCCCATCCCCACGAGGGGCCTGATTTTTTAATAGAACACGATGGCCGTAAAATCTGGGTTGAGGTGACATGCCCAGAACCAAATGGGCTGCCAGAGGAATGGCGAAATCATATTCCAGGTAGGGTAAGTAATTTACCTCATGAAGAAATACTTTTACGCTGGACTAACGCAATTAGTGAAAAATCAAAAGTACTAATACGTTACCTTGAAAAAGGTATAGTCAGAAAGGAAGACGCCTATATTATCGCAATAAATGGCCGTCTTCTTAGAGGTTTCGGGGGCCTATTTCCCGAATTGAACGGTATCAGTCAGTTTCCGTTTGCGGTGGAGGCCGTTTTCTGTGTTGGACCCATCCAAATTCATATTGATCGTCAAACGCTACGAACTGTTGGATCGGACCATCAACATCGCCCGCTAATTCCCAAACCAAACGGGGCAGTAGTTCCCGCAGACACATTTCTTGATCCAAAATTTGCTCCTATCAGCGCGATTTGGGCGGTTGACGTCAACGTCAATGTTGACGAGAACCTGCTTGCAGGACAATCAGGGCCACTAGTCGTTGTGCACAATCCTGCAAATCCGATTCCTACGAATCTGTTGCCCGCGCACGCGGAGTACATAGCAACAGATCATGGAGACCATTTTAAACTTGAACGTCGTGATGGACGATTGAACTTGCAAAGCACCGATTGAGCTCTAAATACTGCTACCGAATCTCACTAAACCTGCTCATTTAGCGGGCGTCGGCTGCGTCCCATGTGGTCCGCCTTCCTTAGCGGGGCTGCGCGCCTTGGCCGCGCGAGACTTGGCAAACACATCCGCGATGATTTTTTCCGTCGCCGATGTCCAGCCTTCCGGCGCCGCGCGGGTCGGCGCCGGCTCCTTGCCGGGCACGAGAGCCACGATTTTATAGCCGCGCTTTTTAAGCTCTCGCAAAAGATCGGGCAGTATGGCGGCCGTCTGTTGCTTGGTATCGTGAAGGAGCAGGATCCCGCGCCTTTCCTCATCGAGCCGCGAGAGAATAAGCGCGAGTTCAGCGTCGGGCGTCATGTCGCGCCAGTCCGAGGCCCAAAAATCGGCGCCGAAAACCGCGATGTTTTGGGCGGCAAGCCAGGCCACGAGCTCCGGCGTATCGGCAAAGCCGGGAAACCGGAAAAACCGCACTTTTGGCGCGCCGCTGGCCGTGCCATAGGCGGCCTTGTCGTCCGCCTCGAAACCACGCCGAATATCGTCTTGCGCCGCGTTTTCGCTCATCTGGCGCAAGGTCGCGTCTGGATGCGAAAAGCTGTGATGGCCAACGGTATGCCCCTCCGCGACCTCGCGTTTGACCAATGCGGGCAGAGCCTTGGCGTTGCGGCCGACGAGGAAAAAAGTTGCCTTCACGCACTCCGCCGCCAGCGCGTCGAGAATTTTTGGTGTGGTATGCAGCGCCGGACCATCGTCGAAGGTGAGCACGATTTCACGATCGTCGAGCGCCAGGGTTCGCGGATAGGTTTTTAGCCCGACTTGCAGGCCGCCGGACGTACCCACCTCCAAGGTGCGGGCAACGCCGAGCGCTGCAGGCGGGCAAGCCGCCGCCACC
>JBQTKC010000436.1:0-7616 GCA_052386575.1 Beijerinckiaceae bacterium | reverse complement strand
CCCTTCATATCGCCGGCTCACATCAAAAAAACCAAGCTGCCCCATCGCGAAAACCCCGCTCTTACCGCCCGCAAACCTTGCATCCGATTCGCGCGGCACCAGGAAGCACAATTTTTCGAGGTGCCCAGTTGTCACGATCTTTTCGCGGAGCGTTTTGGCTTTGACGTTTGCGACGTGAAAGGAACGGCTTTTTCCGTCGCGTTCGACAAGCGCCATAACGGTATGCTTTTTAGGCTCTTTCTTGGCATAGGCGCGGTTCTTAGCCTTGCCACCGATCACGGTTTCGTCGCTTTCGACAACCTTGCTTTCGCCGCCGATCGGCCCTAGCTTCAAATCGTCTGCAGCCTCGCGGAGGCGATGAAACATAAACCATGCGGTTTCGTAATTCGTGGCGATCATTCTTTGGAGTTGAAGGGCGCTCATGCCTTTCTTGCTAGAGGCCATGAGTTGCGCCGCAAGAACCCATTTGCACAATGGCACATGCGAGCGTTCCATTACCGTGCCAACAGTCACGGAAAATGGCTTACGGCATTCTTTGCATTTGTAGACGCCGGGGCGCGTGCTCTTTCCGGCGAGCTTGGTGATGCGCGTAGGATCAACGTTACCGCAATGCGGGCAAGCCGGACCGTCCGGCCATAAGAGGCGCTCTAAATGCTCCCTGGCCTTTTCGTCGCTGTGGTAAACCTCGTTTGTAAGATCGAATTTCTTAGCGGCCATGCCGAGCTTCCCTCTACAATGAGGGGATACTACATCATGGCGCTTGGTACGTCAACCGGATAGTTGCCAAAGGGCGGAGAAATAGATCGTGTTGATTCCGGCGAGCAACGCCTGAAGGTCAAAGACGCTAATCTGATCAGTGAGCCGAACATCAAGGGTACTTTCCATGCTCACACCCCATTCCCGGATCGACAGGCTCTTTTAAAATACCGCCTTCTGAATCAGCCGCTATAGACGGATTAACTCTTGGCGCAGTTGAGATGGAGATTAATCTTGTGGCCTTTGTGCTTGAGAGTCCATAAAAGTTTTGAGTTCAGCCATGGATCTAAAATGCAACACCGCGTGTTGCGTCCGCGCTTCGATGGAACCGTCGCCATACATGATGTAGGAGGTTCCTTCGGATTCGTAGCGTCCGACGATGGATAGTCCCGCCCCGCTTGCGGAAGAACGTTCGCGCGGCTCAGCTTCTGGCGGTGCTTCGGATTCCAATGGCGGCGCCGGAGTGAGGTTTGAAGGTTCGATCGCTTCGGGCGAAGGCTTTTCGTCCGCATGCCATGCATCTGGTGCCGTGTCCGGCTCGATGCGATGGTCCTCGCCGGTCGTTGCATCGATCGGCGCCATTTCGGCCGGCCAGGTTACGCCCGGTCCGGATTCGATGCCGGGCTCCCCTTGGCCGTAAGGCGTTTCCTCAAGCTGCGCATCGAAAGTCCGGTCTCCTTCTGTGTCGCCGTCGAAGAGCCCTGGCTCGCTCTCCTCATTCCATTCACGTTGCGAGGCCGCCTCTGGCAAGGGAGCGGAATTGGCCGGCGCCGCCCCGCCCGCGACGCCGGCGCGCGGTTCAGGCGGCGGCTCATTCGCGGCGTGGGAAACTTTCGGAGGGGCGTGCGAAAGGGGAGGGCCGGCTGGCAAGGCAAAATCAGACTCAGGCGTTTCCCTCGCGGCGGGCAACGCTGTTCCGCGAGACTTCAGCAAATTTCGCGCAGGCGCGAAAGTGGGACGCGCTGGCCGCTGCGGCCGGCTTCGCGAACTGGCGGCGGCCGGCATGGCCGCGGGGGCCGGTCCTGCTTCGGGCGCCACAAAGGCCTCCGGGTTGAACGCAAGTCCCGGTTCCGCGTCTTCGCCTAACCCGCGCGGCAACGGAGTCAGCGCTCGCCCGGTCTTGAGGAGAGCATGCATGCCGGAAAGGCCGCGCAATATAAATCCGAGCGCAATTGTCACGATCCCGCCGGACAACGCCGTTGCACCGGCGATGACGCCGGCCCAGCCTCGCTCGACCTGGATGATTCCATAGCCCGTGGCAATCGCGACGGCGCCGCACAGCGAGAGAAGAACTCCAAGAGCAAGAACCAAGTAGCTCGTTTTGCCCACCTTCGGCCCTCCAACTCGAACCGGCTGCCTACGAAATCATACACCCAAATTCCGATTGTTCATTACGACATCGGTGTTCCGGCGCCACCTGATCCCCTGGCAAACACAACTGAAATTCCGGCGGACATTAAGCCAGGCTAAACCGCTTGCCGCGCCAGCCGGGGCCGTTTACTTATGAGGCTCCGCGATCACGATGCCAAAGCCTCGTCCGGCGGCCAAGACCTAGGAGCCCCAGATGTCATTCGACCTGCCCGATCTTCCCTACCCCTACGAGGCGCTCCAGCCCTACCTTTCCAGGGAGACGCTCGAATTTCATCACGACAAGCATCACGCGGCCTATGTGACAAACGCCAATAATCTTTTG
Organism: Beijerinckiaceae bacterium; assembly: GCA_052386575.1. Lineage (GTDB taxonomy): Bacteria > Pseudomonadota > Alphaproteobacteria > Rhizobiales > Beijerinckiaceae > Methylocapsa. The sequence goes on along the minus strand of JBQTKC010000436.1, from coordinate 5,167 downwards.
AAGGACAGCGGTCTTGAAGGCAAGACCTTGGAAAAAATCGTCAAGGAGACCTACGGCAAAAATGTGCCGCTCTTCAATAATGCGGCGCAGCATTATAACCATTCCGAATATTGGAAATCAATCAAGCCGAATGGCGGCGGGAAAGTTCCAGGCAGACTCGAAAAAGCGCTAGTCGAGGCTTTCGGATCGGTCGAAAAGGCCAAGCTGGAGTTGGTCCAAGCCGGCACAACACAATTCGGTTCCGGGTGGGCTTGGCTTGCGGTCAAGAATGGCAAAATCTCCGTCGTGAAGACCTCGAATGCCGAAAATCCCCTGCTCCAAAAGGCAACGCCGATTTTGACGGTCGATGTTTGGGAGCACACCTATTACATCGATTACCGCAATCGCAGGCCCGATTACCTCAAGGCCTTTGTCGACAATCTCGTGAATTGGGACTATGTCGCGGAACGATACGATGCGGCAGTCAAATAGAAAAGTTCGTTCGATTGAGCGGCGGAACGGCTGACGCCCCTACGGCGCCCGGCGATCATGGCGCCCTCGCCATAATGCCCTCTCAAGGCGGACCGCAAGACTACGATTGCAACGGTTTTACCGAAGCCCTTAACATGGATACAGGAAAACATTTGTATTTATCCGAAGACCATCGTCTCGATTGTCCGGAAAATGTTTTTCAGAAAAATCCCCTTGCCTTTTCTGGAGCTGCTTCCGGCACTCGCCGGCAAGAGCGCTCCATCCGGCACGGCCCATTGGCTGCACCAGCGGCCGCCAGATCGTAAGTCGCACCGTCTCCTGAAGATTGCGATCGCCGCCGGAATACTCGCCGCCGGCGGTAGCGCGATGCTCTCCGGGCACGGAAAAATCCCCAGCAACAACGCCGTGATTTCGACTAATTTCTACGCACTGCGGGCGCCGATCGAGGGAATCGTCTCCGGCTTGCCCAATCGCGTCGGGACGATGGTGGCGCGCGGCGCGCTCATTGCGCATATCGAAAACCCGCGGGTCAACGACGAGCATCTCGTTGATCTGCGCGAGCATATTACCCGCACCGCGGCGGACCTCAAGGGCGCCGAGGCCAATCGCGCGGCCTTGCTCGACCTCCAGGCGGAACTTATCCGCCGCGATGCCCTTCACACCAAGATGAACAGCGAACGCCTCGCCAATCTCGTGGTGGAGGCGGAAAAGTCGCTGGCGGCCCTTACCGCCAAACAGGCGCAAGCGCAAAACGACGTTGACCGCCGCCTCCCCCTGGAAGCCACGGGAATCGTGACCAAAGTGGAGATGCACAGATTACGCTCGATGCTCGACGTGGCGCGCCACGAAGTCGCCGCCCAGGCGGCGCGGGTCGCGGCGCTCCGCACCGAGGCCGAAGCCGCCACCCAAGGCTTGCTGGCCGGCACCACCGGCGGAACCGATAAGTCCTATTCCGCCCAGCGCGCCGACGAAATCGCAATCCAAATTTCCGCTCTAGACAAGCTCATTGCGACCCTTTCCGCCGACGCGGCCGAAACGAAATCACGCCTTGCGGCCGAGCAACGCCGCACCGATTTGTTGCGCTCCGCGGACATAGTGGCGCCATCCGCCGGTATGATCTGGAAGCTCGGCGCCGCCGACGGAGAGCGCCTTGGCATCGGCGACATGGCGGTGGACATCGTCGATTGCAACGCGCCGTTTCTTCTTGTCGCTGTTCCACAGAGTAGATTTTCCGACGTCGAGATCGGCGGCATTGCCCAATTTCGTCTGTCCGGCGAACGTATCGAGCACACGGGTACGGTTGTGTCCGTCACCGGGCACGGCGACTTGGTCCAGGGCGAACACTATGCCGTCATGCCGCTCGACGAGCCCGCCATGGTCATTGCCACTGTCGCCTTGCCGCGCCCGGATAAAGGCACCGCGCAAAACAGCACCGGGCAAAGCGGCGCGCGCGATTGCCTGATTGGCCGTTCCGCGCGGGTCCTCTTGCCGGCGACCGGCGGCGGCATGATCGACCAAATTCTGCGCCGCGTATTTTAGAGGTCCGCGCCCATATTCCAACGCGTACTTTAAAGGCTCCGGATGGTCGAGTTCAGCACCTTCGGCCCGCTCCTGGTTTCGACGGGCTTGATGTTCCTCATGTTCGCTGTCTTCGGGCGCGCTTCGCAAGTGTGCCGCGTGATAGCCGCGGCCCTGTGCAGTTTTCTAACCATTCGCTATCTCTGGTGGCACTTAACGCTGGGCATGCCCAAGGGCCAGACCTTGCTTCAGCAAGTCTGGTCTTGGATATTCTTCTTTTTCGAGGCCATGAACAATCTCAGCTCGACGATGGTCTATTTCTTTCTTTCCCGCACCAAGGACAGATCGGCGGATGCCGACGCCGCGCAAAACTCGCCCCTCCTTGCCAAGCCGGTGGATGTGTTCATCGCCACCTACAATGAACCAGAATCCGTGCTTGAACGCACGATCATCGGCGCGCTGGCAATCGATCATCCCGACCTTCGCGTCTTCGTTCTCGACGACGGCGCGCGCGCCTCGGTCCGCGATCTCGCGCATGAATTGGGCGCGCAATATATCTTCAGGATCAAGGGAAAACATGCCAAGGCGGGCAATGTGAACAACGCCATCGCGCACGCCCTTTCGTCCGGACGGCGGCCAGAGTTTATCCTCTTGCTCGATGCCGATTTCGTCCCTGGCGTCAATATATTGAAGCGTACGCTCGGTCTTTTCGCGGAGCCGGATGTCGGGATCGTTCAGACGCCACAGCACTTTTTTAATCCCGATCCGATCCAGACAAATCTCCTGTGCGCCAGAGAGTGGCGGGACGAGCAACGGTTTTTTTTCGAAATTGTCATGGCCGCCAAGGATGCCTGGGGCGCCGCCTTTTGTTGCGGGACCTCCGCCGTGTTTCGTGTCGCGGCTCTCGTCGCGACGCAAGGCATGGCAACCGAGACCGTCACCGAGGACATGCTTACGAGTTTCAAGATGGAGGAGCATGGCTACCGCACGATCTACCTCAATGAGCCGCTCAGCATGGGGCTCGCCCCGGAAGGGTTGCACGCCTATATCACCCAGCGCTCCCGCTGGTGCCTTGGCGCCATTCAGCAGATTTACACACGCTGGTCGTTTGCCGGGCGGGCACGCCTGCGCCCGATCAGCCGCTTGTCGTCTTTCGACGGCACGTTCTATTGGGTCTTCACTTTTCCGTTCAAGATCCTCATGTTGACCGCCCCCATGATTTATTGGTGGACGTCGACGGCAGTGATCGACGCCGACGCCAGCGCCTTGATTGGATATCTTGCCCCTTCCGCGGCCGGAGGGGTCATCTTCATCTGCTTTTATGGCCGCAAATTCGTGCTGCCGGTCATGACCGATGTGACGCAATTGCTGCCGTCGTTCGTGATCGTGCAAACGGTCATCGCCGGCTTAAGAAGACCGTTTGGCCGCCCGTTCAAGGTCACGCCAAAGGGCTCGTGCAGCGATGGCGTCACCATCCAGTGGACCTATCTCTTGCCGTTCGCCACCGTGGCTTTGGTGACTTTCCTTGGCATCCTTATCAATACCTCCGCCTATTCGGAGCTGAACGTCGAGCCAGGCTTTGGGGTCAATGTGTTCTGGAGTATTTACAATATCGCGGTTCTGTTACTGGCGGTGGCGGTTTGCATCGAACTGCCGCAGAAGCGCAAAGATGCTCGCTTGCTTGCAAGAGAGACGGCGGTGATCCAAGGCCAAGGGCAACCGGACAGCGCCTGCACAATTGTTGATCTATCGCTCGGCGGAGCTAAGATTGCCGGTCCCCCGCCGGCGTGGGCGAGAGACGGAGAAGGAGGCGTTTTGCTTCTGGACGGCGGCGCTATGAAATTGCCGTTCCGGTTTGTCTGGCCGGACCGGCAGCGAAACCGTGAGTGTGGGTTCGGTGTTGCTTTCGAGACGGAAATTCCGCTGCGTCGCAGGCTTACGGCCAAACTCTTCGCCGGCGGCTATCGCAGCACGATCGGCGATATCGAGACGATTCCACTGCTGCTCGCCGTCGGCAAGCGACTCCTGCGATAGAAGCGTTTGAAGCCACTGGGCTTTAGGTTCGCGGCGACGAGCCACACGAAGGCGCGCCGGACGTCATTCTCCAGCGGCGGCGCGCGAGCAAGGGATCGGCAGGGACGGCAACGGACGCAGGCGAGTGGCGATACGGAGGAGGAACGCGCCTGGCCGTGACCGCGCGGGGAGCCGGGCACCCTTTCGTCCGGCTATTCCACGAGCGGGTCGGCAAAGAGGACGGGGGATCACAGTCCGGAGTTTTGGCGCCGCGATCAGCCACGCCAAGTCCGTCATGGCTCTGAAATGAACGTCAACCGGCCCTCATGAAAAATTGGGCATCGGCGATCAAGAAGCCGATTGCAATTTGCCGCGTTCGCGGGTTAACTAGCCGCGCCGGACATGATTTTATCTGGCGGCACGAAGCTGGCTCCTTGAAAGAAAGCCTTGCCCGTGGCCGTGCGTATCGTAATGCGTATTCGGCGTTGAACTAAGATCCCCTGCGGAGTGCTCGGGTCCGCCGCATCTCCTGGGTCCGTAGGGTCGGCCGGCGCGCAAATGGTTATAGGAGTGGCCTCCTCGAAACGCCATTTGCCGCCGGCCACCTTCGCTGATCTTCTCTCAAATTCACGGCTGTGTCCAAATCCAATGGCGCCGCCATCGTGATCTCGGGCGAGGCCGGGCCGGCCAGGCGGCCAGGCTCGGAAGAGGATCGCGGTCCATCGTGGTCCGTCTCACAAGAGATGCGTGCGGTTAAAGATAAGCCGTTGCGTTCAAGAACGGTTCGGCGCATTCGCCTTGAGAGCTAGGCCGAGGAGCCGGCGCGCGATAGACGAAGGCGCCCGCGCCTTTTGGGTCTGCCCTCTCGTCGAAGAAAGCGAGGCGCTCGACGCCGCCGCCGCGCAGGAATGCTTCGCGCATCTGCAAGAAGTTTTTGGCGACAATGTCGGGCTTGTCCATGGCAAGATGAAAAGCCGCGACAAGTATGCCGCGATGGCGGCCTTCGCTAGAGCAAGTTCATTGTTGATGGAATCGTCCTGGGGATTCGCGTGAAGCGAGAAGTCTGATTCCCTTTCACCGTTGATTCGATGGAGGGAAGCGTGACGGGAAAAGCTTACTCGCGGGATCTGCGCGAGCGGGTCATGGCGGCGGCGGATTCGGGAAT
>JBQTKC010000435.1:0-3835 GCA_052386575.1 Beijerinckiaceae bacterium | reverse complement strand
TCGCGACCACCTCGTCGATCCTCAAATCCATCCAGAGGCGCCCCAACCGGGTCAAGTCATACTTCCACGCAAAACACGTGCGCTACGCCGCGTGAAGTGTCACCTATAATGATAGGCTATTAGTAGTTCGGTTGCGAGCCGTACATACCGTCATTGACGGCCGTGCTAGCGCCAAACGCTGGCGATGGACGGGCCGGGCGGCGGCTTGGCCATACGTCCGTGATAAAAAACCTCATTCGGCGCGATTTGACAAACAGACTTGCCACCGGCGCTGCAACTGCGTATCGGATGTTCGCGCGTTCGAGCCAAACGTACCGGCGCGAGGTGGAGCGGAGTTTCCGTGTTTCAAACCCACATTCAACCGCTCGTCGCGCAGCACGGGTATTGGTTCGTCTTCCTCATTGTCATGCTGGAGAGCGCGGGCATTCCTCTGCCCGGAGAAACCGTTCTGGTTCTGGCCTCAATCTACGCTGGGGCGACCGGTCAGCTTGACCTTTCCCTTGTCATCGCCTGCGCGGCGGCGGGCGCGATCATGGGCGACAATATCGGTTTCTGGGTCGGCCGGACATGGGGTACAAAATTCCTTCTGCGCTACGGCAAATTTATTCACTTGCCGGAAGAGAGGCTCAGACTCGGGCAGTATCTCTTCGAAAGGCATGGCGGGAAGATCGTCTTTTTCGGCCGCTTTTTCGCATTCCTGCGCGTTCTTGCGGCGCTGCTCGCGGGAGCGAATAGATATCCATGGCCGCCATTTTTGTTTTTCAATGCGGCCGGGGGCATCGTTTGGGCGCTTGTCTTCGGAATAGGAGCCTTTGTATTTGGCGATTCGATTCATCGCGTCAGTGGCCCGCTTGGGGTCATCGGACTCTTCGGCTTCGTCGCCGGCTTGGTCGCTATTGCATACGTCGTTCGCCGCGAGGAAAGGAAGATGGAGAAAAAGCTCGCAAGGAGCGATGCGGAACTTCACCCGCGCCCATGACATGGGCGGGCGCATGGGTTGGCGTGCCGGCAAAAAACGATAGCGCGCCTTCTGTCACATCCGGAGCGGTCGAGCTGACCTGCGGGCCACTCTCTTCATGGCAGCCCGCGCCGCGGCGCGCTTCAACCCAAAGCGAAAACCCTTCCGCAACGCCGATGAGAACAGGGCCAAGGCCGTAAAAGCGCTTCGTCCTCGCCAGAACCTTACCCCTCGCGCGCGAAAGGATCAGAGCAGCCAAATCATGCTAGATTCGGAACCCTGATGCCCATGCGGACATGGCTTGCGCGGAGGCCGCCGCCAAACATGGTAAGCAAGGGGCGCTGGCCGCGCTACAGCGGCTCGGCGTGACTTTCGATCCGCGGCGGGGGCAGCGATTCCGTCTTGGCGACCCCGGCTTTTACGGCGGACTGAATCTTTTCGAAGGCACGAACCTCGATCTGGCGCACCCGCTCCCGGGAAATGTCGAATTCATCGGACAGCGCCTCGAGCGTCATCGGTTCGTCGGCAAGCCGCCGCGCCTCGAAAATACGCCGCTCGCGCGGGTTTAGCACGCCGAGCGCATTGCCGAGCGCGGCGAGGCGATTGCCGGTCTCTTCCCGTTCGGCAAGGCTGTGCTCCTGACTGGCAGTGTCATCGACAAGCCAATCTTGCCATTCGCCCTCGCTTGCTTCGCGCAACGGCGAATTCAGCGAGGCGTCGCCCGACATCCGCCGGTTCATGTCGATGACGTCCTTTTCGCTAACGCCGAGCCTGCGCGCGATTGTCTTGACTTGGTCTGGACGCATATCGCCGTCATCGAGCGCCGAAATCTGACTCTTCGCCCGCCGCAAATTGAAGAAGAGCTTCTTTTGGCTCGCTGTCGTACCCATCTTCACGAGCGACCATGAGCGCAGGATATACTCTTGAATCGATGCGCGGATCCACCACATGGCATAGGTCGCCAAGCGAAACCCCTTATCGGGCTCGAAACGTTTGACCGCCTGCATGAGGCCAACATTCCCTTCCGAGACGACTTCGCTGATCGGCAGACCATAACCGCGATAACCCATCGCGATCTTGGCGACGAGCCTAAGGTGCGATGTAACAAGCTTATGCGCCGCCCCCGGATCCTCATGCTCGCGCCAGCGCTTGGCGAGCATATATTCCTCCTGCGGCTCCAACATCGGAAAACGCCGGATTTGAGTGAGATAACGCGCAAGCCCGCTTTCGCCTGAAATCATTGGCAAGGCAGCACTCATTACACTTTCTCCTCAGGGACCCCTGTTCAGCGAATCCCGTGTTTGGCCGCAACCTCTGCCGGCCGGGCGATTTGACAATATAGAATGCCGCGACCGCGTCCGTAAGGGGCCAGGCAAGGCATTCGCATTAAAGATTGGCAATATTACACAACGCAAGGGTTCAAACTGCACGCTACAAGAGACGCTCGCTGCCTCTTACCGTAACGTTAAATTACGTCGGCTTTCGGCGTGGCGTTACATCCTCCGGTTAAATTACGGGTAAATTAAATGTGAAATCTTGCGTGAAACGCCCAACTTATCGCCATTTCCTTACGCCACACTGGCGCCGCGGGGCGGGATCAAACCTCTCGCTCAGGTCTTGCCCGGTCGCCGCCGGCGAGAGCGTCGCGCAGTCTTCGCAGCTCCTGCGGCAGAGCGCTGGTAAAGCGCATTTGGACACCTGTTACTGGATGCGGGAATTCGAGCACCGCCGCGTGCAGGGCTTGCCGGGAGAGAGATGCGAGACAGGCCTGGGCATCGGGCGAAAGCCGCGAGGCCTTGCTCCTAAAACCCGTTGCATAGAGGGGGTCGCCGAGAACGGGATGGCCGAAGTGCGCCATATGGGCGCGGATCTGATGGGTTCGCCCCGTCTCCAGGCGGCATGAAATAAGGCTTGCTTCGCCAGCAAAGCTCTCGATGAGCCGCCAGTGGGTCAGGGCGCGGCGGCCGCGCCCAGCCGGCACGACGGCGATCTTTTGGCGGCCATGACGGGTAAGCGGCGCGTCGATGGTGCCGGAAGGGCGCGCCGGGGTGCCCCAAACGACGGCCAGATAGGCGCGCACGAGCGGTAACGTCTTCCCGTGATCGGCGAAGAGCTTGGCAAGGCCCTGATGCGCCGCATCCGTCTTCGCCACCACCAAAAGCCCCGAGGTATCCTTGTCGAGCCGGTGCACGATTCCGGGCCGCCTCACGCCTCCGATGCCTGAGAGGCTTTTGCCGCAATGGGCGAGTAGCGCATTAACAAGCGTTCCCGATTCATGGCCGGCGGCCGGATGCACCACGAGCCCGGCGGGTTTATTGATGACGAGCAGATACTCGTCCTCGAAGACGATTTCCAGCGCAATGTCTTCGCCCAAAGGCGTGGGATCTGCGGGCGGGGGAAGGTGCAAGCCAGCGGTCTGGCCTGCGCGGAGCAACAGACTAGGGTCTGTCGCCGTTTCGCCGTCGATTGAAGCGTGGCCCGCTTCAATCAGGCTCTTCACTCTCGTGCGCGATAAATTCGCCGCCGAACTCGCCATCGCAAGAAAACGGTCGAGCCTCAGGCCGCCATGTCCGGCCGCTACGCGATAGGCAAGGAAAAGTCCACTTGTCTTACCCATGCCCATGCCTGTCCGGTTTGTCTCCGCCCAGAACAAGGGTCAAGGTCCACTCGTGTAATAGCATCAAAATGGATGAGTTTAATTACGCTGCGCAGAGAGTCTGGCGGGCAAAGCAGATTTTTTCAAGGATCTCGCGGCCGGGTGATGTACGGGAGTTTGTGTCAGCGGTGAGAGGGGGTACTCGGGCGGGTTGTCGAGACTCACCGTCAAGGAGCACCCCCAATGCCACATTGCGTGACGATCCAAAGCTTACCAGCGGC
>JBQTKC010000434.1:0-4826 GCA_052386575.1 Beijerinckiaceae bacterium | reverse complement strand
GAGCAGCATGGCGCCGGTCGCGCCGAGCGGATGGCCCATCGCGATCGCGCCGCCATTGACATTGACATTCGCCGCGTCGAGATCGAAAGCCTGGAGGTAGCGGAGCACGACGGATGCGAATGCCTCGTTGACCTCGATAAGATCGATGTCGGCAAGCGTCATTTTCGCGCGCGCCAAGACCTTCTTGGTGACATCGACGGGACCGGTCAGCATCATCGCCGGCTCGGAGCCGATATTCGCGAAAGCGCGGATTCTTCCACGCGGCTTGCGAGCCATTGCCTCGCCAGCGTCGGCCGAGCCAATTAGAACCACCGCCGCGCCATCGACAATTCCCGACGAATTGCCGGCATGATGGACATGCACGACACGCTCCACTTCGGGGTGGGCGTCGAGAGCGACCGCGTCGAAACCGCCCTGCTCTCCCATCATTACGAAGGAAGGTTTCAGCGCGGCGAGCGACTGCATATCGGTTGCGGGCCGCATGTGTTCGTCGCGATCGAGCAAGACGATGCCGTTGATGTCGCGCACCGGTGCAACCGAATTTTTGAAGCGGCCCTCGCTCCAGGCTTTTGCCGCGCGTTGCTGCGATGACACCGCATATTGATCGACGTCGTCTCGCGAAAAACCATATTTTGTCGCGATAAGATCGGCGGACACGCCTTGCGGCATAAAATAGGATTTGATCGCGATCGCGGGATCGACTGGCCAGGCTCCGCCCGAGGCGCCGATGCCGACGCGGCTCATCGATTCGACACCGCCGCCTACGGTCAGACGATGCTGTCCCCCCATCACTTGCGCGGCGGCGAAATTGACCGCATCAAGGCCCGAGGCGCAAAAGCGGTTGATCTGAATCCCCGGGACATGATTACCATAATCGGCGGCGAGCGCCGCTGCTCTCGCAATGTCGCCGCCCGCCTCTCCGACGGGATCGACGCAGCCAAGCACGACATCGTCCACCAAGTACGTGTCGAAACCACAGCGATCCTTGATCGCCCGCAGCACCGACGTGGCGAGCCCGAGGGTCGAGACCTCGTGCAAGGCGCCGTCGGGTTTTCCGCGCCCGCGGGGGGTGCGGACATGGTCGTAAATGAAAGCTTCGGACAAAGTGTCCTCCCGGTTTCGGGTTGGCGTCTGGTTCGCTTGACCGCGCGGTGTGCGGGAAATAATCAGAACTGGCCGGCGGGCATCGCCATCATCGTTGCGGCGCCAGCCGAGATGCGGGCGAGATGTGTGCTCGTCTCGGGCATCATACGCTCCATGAAAAATTTGGCCCTAAGCAGTTTCGCTTCCATCGCGGCGGCGTCGCCGTTGCCGGCCGACTTGTTGGCAACGGCCGCCTTGGCGATGTGCGCCCACATGTAGCCAAGCGCAACCAGCCCAAAAAGGTGCATGTAATCATATGAGCCCGCGCCCGCGTTGTCCGGCTTGGCAATCGCGTTTTGCATGAACCACATTGTCGCTCTTTCGAGATGCGCGAGGCCTTGCTCGAGACCTAAGAGATAGGACGCGAGGGAAGCGTCGGCTGCGTTGTCCTTGACGAAGGATTTGACTTCGGCGAGGAACCCCATCATCGCGCGGCCGCCGTCCCTGGGAAGTTTGCGGCCGACGAGGTCGAGCGCCTGAATCCCGTTCGCGCCTTCGTAGATCATGGCGATGCGGGCATCGCGGACGAATTGCTCCATGCCCCACTCTTCGATGTAGCCGTGTCCGCCGAGGACTTGCTGGGCTCGCACGGCGTTATCGAAGCCGATATCGGACAGTACGCCTTTCAACACCGGCGTGAGAAGGCCCAAGCTGTCCGCCGCGGCTTGAATTTCGGCCTTGTCCTTCGACCGGTGCACGATGTCGCTTTTCAGCGCCGTCCAAATGGTGAGCGCGCGTGCGGCCTCGTTGAACGCGCGGATCGTCATCAGATTGCGCCGCACGTCCGGGTGGACGATGATCGGATCAGCGGGCTTATCAGGATTTTGGGGTCCGGCCAGCGCGCGGCCCTGCAAGCGCTCCTTGGCGTATGCGGCGGCATTCTGATAGGCCGCCTCCGAGACCGCCAAGCCCTGGACGCCGACGGCGAGACGGGCCTCGTTCATCATCACGAACATGGCAGGCAAGCCCTTGTGCGGCTCGCCGACGAGCCAGCCCTTGGCGCCGTCATAATTCATCACGCAGGTGGCGTTGGCGTGAATGCCCATCTTGTGCTCGATGGCGCCGCAGGTCACCTTGTTGGAAGGCCCAAGCGAGCCATCCGGCTCGATGAGGATTTTGGGCACCACAAACAGCGATATGCCCTTGACGCCAGCGGGCGCTCCCTCAATCCGGGCAAGCACGAGATGAATAATGTTCTCGGCAAGATCGTGCTCGCCCGAGGAAATGAAAATTTTCTCCCCGGTTATCGTATAGGAACCGTCGCCATTGGGGACCGCCTTGGTTTTAAGGAGGCCGAGATCGGTGCCGCAATGCGATTCGGTGAGGTTCATCGTGCCAGACCATTCGCCGCTGATCAATTTTGGCACGAACATCTTTTTCTGCGCGTCCGTGCCATGGGTCAGCAGGGCGGCATATGCGCCTTGGCTTAAGCCCGGATACATGGCAAAAGCCATGTTCGCGGAACTCGCGAATTCATTGACGATCGCGGTGAGCGTGTAGGGGAGCCCTTGGCCGCCATATTCGGGATCGGCCGCGAGGCCGACCCAGCCGCCTTCGACGAAGGCGCGATAGGCTTGCTTAAACCCGCGCGGAGTCGCAACCGAGCCATCCTTGCCGCGCACGCAGCCTTCGCGATCACCCGTCTGGTTTAGAGGTTGCAGCGTTTCCTCGCAGAGTTTCGCCGCTTCCGAAACGATCGCCTCCACGATATCGGGCGTGGCTTCCGTAAAGCCCGGCAGATTGTTGTAACGCTGGATCGGAAAAACATCGCGGAGCAGGAACAGGACTTCCTCGACGGGTGCCTTGTAACTTGGCATAAATGCTCTCTCCGCTCGTCTATTGTCGGCGCCCGCGCTAGCGGCCGCATCTCGCCGGCGGCAAGGCTTCCGGCAAATTCGCTTTGCGCAAAAGGCTTTGAACCAATGTGGTTGAACCAACGTACATGAGCGCCCGCGCCCCGGCGCGGGCGGCCTCGCGCGCAAGTTCGCCGGCTTAGAGATAGTCTCTCCACCCTCGTCCGGCAAGATTGGAGGAGCAGCTGTTACATCAGGCGGCGGCTGATGCCTGGCACAACAATCGCTTGCGGCGGGCGGCCTCGTTGGCGTTTTTGGCGGGGAAGTGGAAAGGCGCCCAGCGATTGGCTGGCCGCGCTTTGCGTGCACAAGCAGCGGCGGAAATTACAATTATTCGTCCTCGCCGAAGCGGTTGGCGATGAGCGCCGCGATTGCCTCCATTACCTCCGCCGCCTCGGCGCCGGCGGCGGTCACAGTGATGGTCATTCCCGGCCCCGCGCCCAACGTCAATATCCCCATGATCGAGGCCCCGCCGACGGTCTCGCCGCAACGGCTGACCGTGACAGCGGCATCAAACGACTCGATCCATTGCACGAGTTTCGCCGTCGCGCGCGCGTGAAGCCCCTTGCGATTGACGATTTCAAGAGTGCGGACAAGGGCATCCCCTTGCGGTTCGATATCCGGACAATCTTCGCCGGACTGAAATGAGTTGGCCCGGTGCTCGATCATTTACCGCTCAATACGCGGCTAGCGACATAGATATATTTGCGGCCCGCGTCCTGGGCCTGGATTACCGCCTGGTCGAGACTGCAGCTATCGCGTACCGAGGCGAGTTTAATCAGCATCGGCAGATTGACCCCGGCAATGACTTCGATATGCGCGCCGTTCATGATCGAAATCGCAAGATTAGAGGGAGTCCCGCCAAACATGTCGGTGAGCACGACCACGCCCGCGCCGCTGTCGACCTTGGCGGCGGCGGAAACAATCTCCTGGCGCCGCTGCTCGATGTCGTCATCCGCCCCGATGGAAATCGATTCAATCTGCTTTTGCGGACCGACCACATGTTCCAACGCGGCGCGAAATTCCGATGCGAGCCGGCCATGGGTCACGAGGACGATTCCAATCATCGAACGTACCTGTTGTTCAGGAACTTCGTGCCTGACCGGCAGGGCGCGAGACGTTCGTCAAGACAGGAACCATCCACGGACTTAAGGAAAAACCCGCCGCAACCCTGCCATGCGGCTTCACTTGCGCAAAGGGTGATAGGGCAAAAATTCGAGACCATAAGCGGTGAATCACGGCGCAATCGGCTGAAGGACCTCATTCCCCGCCCTCATGCCGAGCAAAAGAAGGCCCGAGGTTCCCCATTGCGAGCGGAGCGGTCCTGAGCTTTTGCCGAAGGGGCGAAGCGAACGCAATGGAAGCGGGCGGATTAAGTGAGTGGCGAAGCCGCCATCTCATCCTTCGCAAAACTTCGCTCATGAACCTTGCCCGAACCCTTGCCCGCAATTGCCCGAGACAAGTTTGCGGCATTTTGTGCGGCGCAAACAAATTGGCAAGTAAAAAGATGTGAAGCTTGTCTCGCATGGGCGGCGCGAACCTCAAGGCCTGGCGCGATCGAGGAAAGCCGGTCCTGCATCGGCACGGCCTACTAAAGTACTCGCCGCAAGCGCGGATCGGCCAACACCGCCAGGGCAAGCCCAGCGGCCGCGGCATCTTGCCGCACGGAAAGGAGCGGCAATGCGACGCCCGCAAGCTCGATGTGGAGGTCGTCTTCCTCGGGATAGCGCGGGAATACTTCATCCTCGGGAACAAGTCCGATCACGAGCCGTACAACGGCCGCGGACAAGAACGGCATTTCGAAGATGCCGTGGCCGCGCCGTTCGATCT
>JBQTKC010000433.1:0-1529 GCA_052386575.1 Beijerinckiaceae bacterium | reverse complement strand
AGCTGACAGCGCTCGGCGCCACCAAGATCCGCGTTCAATCGGCGGGCGTGGCATTCGCGGGCACGCTTGAAACCGGCTACCGCGCTTGCCTTTGGTCGCGCGTCGCATCGCGGGTCATCTTACAGCTTGGCCATTTTCCGGCCTCCGATCCCGAAACGCTGTACGACGGCGTGCGCGCGGTCGCCTGGCACGAACACTTTGGTCTTGACAACACGTTTGCCGTCGATCTGAATTGCGCCGATTCGTTCCTCACCCACTCGCATTTCGGAGCGCTCAAGGTCAAAGATGCCATCGTCGACCAATTCCGCGATTTTTTCGGGTCGCGGCCGACGGTCGCTTTGAACCGGCCCGATCTACGCATCAACGTTTACCTATATAAAAACGAGGCCACGGTAAGCATTGATCTCTCCGGCGAGAGCCTGCACCGGCGCGGTTACCGGGACGACGCCCTGCTGGCGCCATTAAAAGAGAACCTGGCCGCCGCGATCCTGTTGCTCGCGGATTGGCCCCAGCGCGTGGCTAAGGGCCAACCGTTCATGGATTTGATGTGCGGCTCGGGCACCCTTCCGATCGAGGCGGCCCTCATCGCCGCGGACATCGCACCGGGGATTATTCGTGAGCATTTCGGGTTTCTCGCTTGGCGCGGACACGATCAGATGCTGTGGGAGCGGCTGCAGGAGGAGGCGCAGGCTCGCAAACAGGAAGGAATCAAGAACCTGCCGGCGATCGCCGGGTACGACCGCGACCCGCGTGCGGTCTCATCCGCGCGCAAGAACGCCGAGCGCGCGGGCGTAGCCGGCGTCATTCAAATCGCACGGCAAGAACTGCAAGTGGCCCTGCCCAAAGCGTCAACGCCTGGATGAAGTGTGGTTAACCCGCCGTACGGACGCAGAGTCGGAGGCGATAGCGAGCTGCCGCGGCTCTATGCCGAGATCGGTGACACGCTCAGGCGCAATTTTTCGGGCTGGGACGCGGCAGTATTCGCGGAGAACACCAAGCTTCTCTACCGGCTACGGATGGATGCAAGCAGATCGGTCCCGCTGTACAACGGCGGCCTCGAGTGCTCCTTGACGTTGTTTCACTCTGCCGCGCGCGCAGCCGCTCAGCCGATCGAGCTGCCGGATACGCGCCCGGCAAGCTTGGCGGGGCGGAACGTCGAGATGTTTGCGAATCGTCTCCGCAAGAATATACGCTCGCTGGCTCGCTGGGCGCGGCGATCGGGTGTCGAATGCTATCGGCTCTATAACGCCGACTTACCCGAGTACGCCTTAGCGATTGACTTCTATGGGGGCGAGGAGTCTTGGGTTTATGTGCAGGAGTACGCGCCCCCGCCGACCGTGGACGCGCTCAAAGCGGCGGCGCGGCGGGACGCCGCCCTCGCCGTGATTCCCGATCTCACCGACGTACCTGAGAACCGGGTGGTTTTCAAGCTACGCCAGCGGCAAAAAGACCGGGCGCAGTATATGAAGTTCGCAGAGGAAGGACGCTTCGTGACCGTCAATGAGGGTGGCTATCGCTTTGCGGTGAAT
>JBQTKC010000432.1:0-6611 GCA_052386575.1 Beijerinckiaceae bacterium | reverse complement strand
AAACAGGCCTTCTTTCACCTCCGCCGCATCAAAAGCTTAAATTCTTCGAGGTCCCCCTTTGCCATGTCGCGCTTTCTTCTTTTACGAGTTTTCACGAGTCTCTAAATCGGCCCCGCGACTCTAATCTTCTTCCTCGCGTTCCATCTCTTCGAACTCAGCTGGCCTTCCTCAGGGGACACCGAAAAGCGTATCAAATGCGCATGAGCCGCATAAGTCCCATTAGGTCAAATCGCGGGGTGTTGCGAAAATCATGACTTTCGCACAATTGACCGACGCGTTTGGTCCGCTCCTGGCGCACTGGCGTCATTCAGGCGGCTTGAGCGAATGACCGCTTCCCACCATTGTTGAAATTCAAACTGGGACTTACCGCCCTTTGAGACGAACGAGCAAGCTTTTCGTCTATTCGCGGCCAACGAACTTCTCAAGGCCGAGCGATGCGTCAGAAACGAAAATTGGGCTCGGGCGCGGGTTTGAGGCAGAGCGCGATCCCGGCGTTGACCGAAACGACCGCCTCGCAGGCCTCCGCCAGCGCCTGGTTGAGGAGACCTTGGGCGTCCCTGAACGCACGGGCAAGCGCATTTTCCGGCACGATTCCGCAACCCACCTCATTCGAGACGAAGATAACCGGACCGGCCAATCCGGCGACGCCTTGCGCCAAATCTTGCGTCGCGGCCGCCAGATCATCATTTCTCAAGAGAAGATTGCTGAGCCAAAGCGTCGCGCAATCGGCCACAACGATCCGGTCCTTCCGTGCCTCGCGGCGGAGTGCACCGGCAAGCGCGACGGGCTCTTCCACAAGCGTCCAGCGCGCGCCTCGCAAGGCGGCGTGGCGGGCGATGCGCCCCGCCATTTCGGCGTCACGGGCCTTTGCCGTCGCGATCAGGACGGGATTGAGGCCAGAGGATTCGGCGAGCGTTTGCGCATAGCGGCTTTTGCCTGACCGCGCGCCGCCGAGGACGAGCAGGCTGCCGATCGGACGCTTGGGATTCGGCATGATCTTTCCCGATTGGCCGCCGAAGCGTGTCATGCGGCCGATAACCTGCTACGGCGCACCCGCGGGCCCCGATCGTGTCGCGGGTGCGGCCAACTGGACCTCGATAACATAACGGTGCGACACTGGGCTTGAACGAGATTTTGGCGAGAATTCTTGTCGAGGAAATGTTTCGCCCCTGTTTAGTTGGCGAAGCAACTCGAAAAAATCGCCGCGCTAGGGCTTGACAAGAAGTTGCGCCGGCGCGGGACATTGCGGCGGCATTTTTTCGTACTTTTTGAACGTTACCTACAATCGATCCGTTGGAGAATGGACAATGGCCGCTTACGATGTCGATCTTTTCGTGATCGGCGCGGGATCCGGCGGCGTGCGCGCCGCGAGGGTCGCCTCGGCCCATGGCGCAAAAGTCATGATCGCGGAGGAGTTCCGCATTGGCGGGACTTGCGTGATTCGCGGCTGCGTGCCGAAAAAGCTCATGGTCTATGCCAGCCGCTACAAGGACAATTTTGAGGACGCGGCGGGGTTTGGCTGGGAGCTTGCCGAACCTTCCTTCGACTGGCAAAAACTAGTCGCCGCGAAGGAAAAGGAAATCTCCCGCCTTTCCACGATCTATCGCGGCAATCTCGAAAAAGCGGGCATCGCCATCGAAGCTGGGCGCGCGACAATCGAGGATGCTCACAGCGTGCGTCTTCTCGCCGACGGACGCAAGGTGAGCGCTAAATTTATCCTTATCAGTACTGGGGCCGCGCCGGTTCTCGAGCCCGGCATTCCGGGGCGCGAATTTGCGATCACCTCGAACGAAATATTCGATCTCCCGGAATTGCCAAGGCGCCTGCTGATTATCGGCGGCGGCTATATCGCGGTGGAATTTGCCTCGATTTTCGCGCGGCTTGGCACAAAAGTATCGCTTGCCGCGCGGGGCGAAAATGTGTTGCGTGGGTTTGACGAGGACATGCGCATCGGCGTGCGCGATGCGCTCGCAAGGGCCGGCGTCAACCTCAATTTCGGCATGTTGCCCACACGCATCGAAAAGACGCCAACGGGCTACCGCGTGAGTTTGACGAACGGCACGCGCATCGACGCCGATCAGGTGATGATCGCGACCGGCCGCAGGCCAAACACGGCGGGACTTGGTTTGGAGAAGGCTGGCGTCGAAATTGACAGCCTAGGTGCGGTAAAAGTCGATGCCTATTCGAAGACGAATGTCCCGTCGATCTATTCCGTCGGCGACGTCACCAACCGTGTTCCCCTGACGCCTGTCGCAATTCGCGAGGGGCACGCTTTCGCCGAGACGGTATTCGGCGGCAGGCCGGAGGCCGTCGTGCATAGCAATATTCCGCCCGCCGATTTTTCGACGCCGGAACTCGGCTGCGCCGGCCGGACGGAGGCGGACGCGCGGGCAATCCATGATTGTGTTGACATTTATCTGGCGAGCTTCCGCCCGTTGAAAGCGGCCCTCTCCGGCCGGATGGAGAAAATCCTGATGAAGATCGTCGCCGACGGCGCGAGCGACCGCGTCCTCGGGGTTCATATCCTCGGCGAGGATGCGAGCGAGATGGCGCAGCTTTTGGGAATTGCCGTAAAGATGGGCGTGAAAAAAGCCGATTTCGACGCGACCATGGCGCTGCATCCGACCTCGGCGGAGGAACTCGTCACCATGCATGCGCGCACCGCGCGGTTTAAACGGAAGAT
Source organism: Beijerinckiaceae bacterium (assembly GCA_052386575.1). Taxonomy (GTDB): domain Bacteria; phylum Pseudomonadota; class Alphaproteobacteria; order Rhizobiales; family Beijerinckiaceae; genus Methylocapsa. The sequence continues at coordinate 3,928 of JBQTKC010000432.1, read as the reverse complement.
CGCCGGCCCGGAAGGGCCAGACTCTGGACCGCTCGGCGAGGGGTAACGTGTCCGTTGCCATGTTCCATTTTCAACAACGCCGGTATAAGGCAATGTTGAATTCGCAACCTTTAGGCTGCCCGCCTCGGGAGTTAAGGGAGTTTTGGGTGGATCATTGGTCACCGTCGAGCTGGCGAGGTAAGCCGATCAGCGCGTTGCATTTGGCGATGCTGCTATTCGGCCTCTTTGCGCCAATCCCTGACGTCGCGCATGCGCATCATCCGGCATCGAATCCGACAGGCCACAAGGAAGCTCCCGTGGAGCTGGTTCCGGGACCCGAGGAACCATCGATCACCTCGATCATCCCGGCGCTGGGGGACCTCAAGAAGGGGCTGCTCGAACGCGGCATCAACTTCCAACTAAGTTATATCCAGGACACATTTGGAAATCCCGTTGGAGGGGTCAGGCAAGGCGCGACTTACGGGAGCGTGCTCTATATGGCAATCGATGCCGACCTCGCAAAATTTGCCGGGCTGCCGGGCACGACGTTCCGGGTCAATGCCTATCAAATCCAAGGCCGCAACCTTTCCGAGTTCAACATTTTCAACATTTCGACGATCAGCGGCTTTGCGGCGCGGCCGGCGACGCGGCTCTTCGAGCTTTGGATCGAACAGGAGCTTTTCGCCGATCTGGCGTCGGTCCGCATCGGTCAATTAACGGCCGATAATCAATTCTTCATCACCGAATTCGGCAATAGCGTGTTTGCTAACGTTACGTTCGGTTGGTCGAACTTGTTCATCCAGGACCTTCCGGGCGGCGGCGGACCCAACTATCCGCTGGCGACGCCAGGCGCTCGTCTCAAAGTGACTCCAACCGGTCAGATCGCGCTTCTCGCTGCAATCTTCAACGGCGACCCGGCTGGGACGGGGTTCACGGGACTGCAGGAGATCAAAGACCCCTCGGGAACCAATTTCCGTCTCAAGGATCCGCCGTTTTTGATCAGCGAAGCGCAATATAAGTATAATCAGGAGGAGGATTCTGAAGGTCTTGCCGGGACAATTAAGTTTGGCGGCTGGTATCACTTCGGCCCGTTCGACGATAATCATTTCGGGCTCGACGGCAAATCGCTCGCCGATCCGTTGAGCAATGGCCGGCCGCTCACCCGTCTCGGCGATTTTGCCGTCTATGGCGTCATCGATCAGATGCTTTGGCGCTTGCCCGGCGAGGGTCCAAAAAAAGGCATTGGCGGGTTCGCGCGTATTGCGGCGAGCCCTTCGGATCGCAATCTGATGAACTTTTATGGGGAGGCCGGAATCACTTTCATGGGGATGTGGAAAGACCGGCCGGATGATACATTTGGATGCGCCGCGGCCTTTTCACAGCTTTCCCCATCGATCAGCGCCCTTGATCGCGACACGGCTTTTTTCGCGGGCCAAGCTCTGCCGATCCGAACCTATGAGCTCGCTCTCGAAGTGACTTATCAAGCGCAGATCGGTCCTAGCTGGATCGTTCAGCCCGATTTCCAATACATCTTTCGCCCGGGCGGCGGCGTCATCGATCCGGTTAATCCCGCCGTGGGAAATATCCCTGACGCCGCGGTTTTCGGGCTGCGTACGTCGATTAGTTTTTGAGTCCGTTAGGCTAGCTCGCCGTAACACGTCCGTGTTTGTGTAGCGATCTTTTGAGGAGATGACCTTGATGCTGTCACGCCGATCCGCCATGCTTTCCGCTTGCGCCGCCTGTCTAACCGCGCCCCGGCGCCCTTGGGCGCAGCCGGCCGGAGCGGCCGTTGAGGAAGAATCAGGGCAGGTTACGATCCTCCGCGTCCAGCGGCGCAGCATCGAAGTGAACGGAAAGCAGGCCTCCGTCCTCGGCATTCGCCAGCCGGATGGCACGCCTGGCCTTATCACAAAGGTGGGAAAGCAATTCAAGGTTCGCGTCGACAACGAGCTCGATGTGCCGACTCTCATTCATTGGCATGGCTTGACGCCTCCTTGGCAGCAGGATGGCGTGCCGGGCATCTCCGGTCCGCCGATCCCGCCTGGTGCGAGCGCCGGCTACGACTTCCCGCTGCGCTTCGGCGGCACGTTCTGGATGCATTCGCATCAGGGCCTGCAAGAGCAGGAGCTCCTCGCGGCCCCGCTCATCATTCGCGACGGGCGCGACCGGGCGGATCAGCAGGAAGTGGTGATCATGCTGGCCGATTTCAGCTTCACGCCGCCTGAACAGATCTACGAGGGATTAAGGAAACGAACTGGAATGCCTGGCATGACGCCAGCCGCGCCCAGCGCGGAAGCCAAAGGCGGGATGGAGTCGTCTCCAGCCATGAAGATGTCTCCGCAGGCAGGGATGGCCGGAATGGCCAAGGGCGGCGCACCGGCGCCCGACCTGAACGACGTAAAATACGATGCCTTCCTGGCCAACGACCGTACGCTCGCCGACCCTGAGGTGATCAAGGTTGAGCCCGGCGGGTCCATTCTGCTGCGCGTCATCAACAGCTCGTCGATGAGTGCGTATCACCTCGATCTCGGTGCTCTCAGCGGCGAACTCATCGCGGTTGACGGGTTCAGAGTCCATCCGGTCGCGGGACAGCGCTTTCCGATCACCGTCGCCCAGCGTCTTGATATCCGCATCGCCATTCCGCACGCCCCAGCCGCGCATCCGGTGCTTGCGATCCTCGAAGGCGAGCGCAGCCAGACCGGCGTGGTTCTGCTTGCGGGACATGCGCCGGTGACCCGCGTTCCAGAAATCGCGCCGACGCCGTCGCCCGCACTCACCGTTGATCTTGAGCGCCGGCTGCGCGCCGCCGAGCCGCTGGCGGCGCGCAAGGCGGACCGCATTCATCGGCTCGACCTGACTGGAAACATGGAGGGCTATATCTGGTCGATCAACGGCATCGCCTGGAACAAGGACGTCCCGCCGCTGCCCATTTCAGAGGGCGAGCGAGTCGAGCTGGCGATCAAGAATAAGACGCTCATGCCTCACCCCATGCACCTGCACGGACACGAGTTCCAGGTGGTGGAAATCAACGGCGAGCGGTTTTCTGGCGCGGTGCGTGATACCGTGCTGGTGACGCCTGGTACCCGCGTTGTCATAGCATTCAATGCGAATAACCCCGGCTTTTGGGCTTTCCACTGTCACCTGCTCTATCACCAGCACGCTGGCATGTTCACCACTTTGCGCTACGTTTGAATGACAGGTCCTCGGCACTGAGCGGGAGACCTCGCTCGAATTGAGGTAGCCACTGCGAAACGGTAATTAGCGACAAAGTACAGGTTCCGTGCGGTTCGCGGGCGCCTGTATTGATCCGCCCAGGAGTAGCAGATGGCTCGACCCTCAAACCCTGCGCGATTGTGGTATCAGAGTTTTGTTCATCCGAAGGAGCAGTCACCTTACATCGAGCGGTTGCAGGGTCTGCTGGACGCTTCCGCTTCTCCGGGCATACAGTTCGAGGTGCATGGCTTAGAGCCTCCCGACCATCTTTTCCATCCGCTGACGGAATTCCGCTGCGCCGCGCAGACGATCCGCAACGCCCTGGAAGCAGAACGCGCGGGATATGATGGTTTCGTCATCGGCCACTTCCAGGAACCCGGCTTACTGGAAATCCGCGGTTCGGTCGATATTCCCGTCGTCGGGCTGGGTGAGGCGAGCTTTCTCGCCGCGATGAGCATGGGCCGCCAGATCGGTCTTGTGACCATCGATCCAATCTTCATCGATTGGCACGAGCGGCAGATAACGGCGTATGGGTTCGGTCAGCGTGTGACAGGCGTGCGGGCCATTCATGTGGACTTGCCTGGCTTCATGCGCGCTTTCACCGATGACGCGAGTTACGCACAGGTTCGCGCGGATTTCGTGAATCAGGTCCACCCGTTGGTCGCGGAGGGCGCGGAAGTCGTCATTCCAGCGGGGGGACTCCCCATGATGTTGTTTGCCCGCGAACGCCCTTTCG
>JBQTKC010000431.1:0-1832 GCA_052386575.1 Beijerinckiaceae bacterium | reverse complement strand
CTGGCGAACCGCTGATGACTTTCGAACTTACGGCGACGTAAACCAGCGTGTTGTGCGTCTTGTCGAGCACCCTGTAAATGCGGGTAGCCTTGAAGATGATACTTGTCTTCTCGGAAAATACCTCCTCGTCGTCCGGCAATTTCGACATGTCGACGTTGATAGGTCCGGTTTGACGGCAGGCCACCGAGAAATTCGATGGGTCTTCATTGAAACCCAGCGGCTGGCCCCATCCGCCTTTCCGGGCCTGCGAGATGTGGCAGGTAACGCCCGCGACCCTTGGGTCATCAAAAACCGTGACACACACCTTATCGTTGGGCGAGAGAAAATTGAATGTCGTGCTAATGCAACTCGATTCATCGGCCCGCGCAAAAGCCGGGATCGCAACGAAGATTAGTGTCGCGACAAAACACGCTTTCAATTTCGGCCTCCATTTTCCTAAAGCGCTTTAAAGAGTCGGCGCGCCCAATTGCCAGATCCAAGGTTTCATGTATCCTCCAGTAGAGGCAACGCTCCGGATCGGCCGAAAGTTCCATTTTGCATTGGGCCATGTTACCCAACAACAACAGATTGATCGCGGGGCGAGACAGGAGTCGTCCCTAACGTGCGCTAGCGTGGAGTGTTTGAAGAGATTTACCCAAGCGGGCAGGGATTGCTCGAAACGGCGCCCCCCGCCGCCGTTTGACGAAAACTATCTTTCGTCCGATGACGCGGCCATGACGACAACTCCGCCCCTTGTTTTCGATCGCCGCCTGGCAAGGTGGAGACTTTTCCGCGCGGCTGGCGGAGGCGCGGAATTTCTCCTCGACCATGCCGGTGAAGAGTTCTGCGAACGCCTTTTCTCGGTAAAGCGGCAGTTTTCCGCCATTCTCGATGCCGGCACACCGTCGCCTAGGCTTGCCGCGCGGCTTGCAGACCGGCTTCGGCCGCGCCTTTTGGTCCGCATGACGCCGTTGGCGGCAACGGCCGGCGATGGATCGCTCTTGCGCCTCGTGGGCGACGAGGAATGCCTGCCGCTAGCGCCTGAATGCTTCGATTTGGCCATCTCCGCACTCAGTTTGCAAAATCTCAATGATCTTCCCGGAGCGCTCGTTCAGCTTCGCCGCGTTTTGAAACCAGATGGGCTTTTTCTCGGCTGCCTCCTTGGCGGCGAGAGTCTGCATGAGTTGCGTACCGCCCTGGCCGTGGCCGAGACGGAGATTTATGGCGGGATTAGCCCGCGCGTCGCGCCTTTTGCGGACGTCCGCGACATGGGCGGGCTTCTGCAGCGAGCCGGGTTCGCCTTGCCGGTAGCCGACAGAGAAACCGTCAAGGTGCGCTACGCGGACATGTTTGGCCTGATGCGCGATCTGCGCGCGATGGGTGCGGCCAATGCGCTCACCGCGCGGTTGCGCAAGCCAGCGCGGAAGAATTTTTTCTTGCGCGCCGCAAACATCTATGCGGCGCGTTTCGGCGATCCTTGCGGGCGCGTGCGCGCGACCTTCGAGATGATCTTTTTCTCCGGTTGGGCGCCGCATGCACTCCAGCAAAAGTCATCGCCGGCGGGTTGGCAATGAAGCTCCCCGCCGGCCCACATGGGACCAAACCGGCCTCTGGGACCTATATTGAAGAACAACCAAGCAAATACCAATCCGGCGGGGGTGTCGTTTGGGCACCTCGAAAATGAACCCTTCCCTCCGCCGCGCAAATCATTGGGATGTTACTGGGATGAGCGGCCCGAGACATAGGTGACATTTCGTACCGGACACATGGGTTACACTTTTTGTTTGCGCTGGCAAGCAGGAGGTGTGGATGCCGTGGAGAGAAAGTTCGGTCATGGAAGAACGCCTTCGCTT
>JBQTKC010000430.1:0-16028 GCA_052386575.1 Beijerinckiaceae bacterium | reverse complement strand
ACTGAATAAATCCAGATGGATTATAAAGTTGGTGATCGACACGATGAAGAACGTCTGGTTTCTCTCCGTCATTTATTATGATGGCTTCAAATTTATAGCCTGTAACAAACGTTTCCACGTACGTTTTCGTCTGCCTAACGGCTAAATACGCCGATGAAACTTTGAAGCTGGATTTACGTAGTTCACTTTTTCTCCAGATGTAGACAGACCATAGGGCCCCGACGACGATGCTAATTCCACCTGTAACCCAGCCAAGTACATCACGCGTGTCGGAGTCATTTAGAATAGCCCAAAGACCGGCCCAAAAGTTGGCTAACATATTCAGCATCTCGCCCATGCTCGCTACATCTCACCACGAACGCGTGATGGATATTCTCCAACGTGCCGCCGTAGGTCCACAAACCGAAATAATCATAGAGCGTGCTCTTCGGCAGAAAATCCTTGGGCACATAGCGCCATTGGCACCCCGTGCTCAACACGTACATGATCCCATTCACAACTTCGCGCACATCCACCTTGCGCTTTGCGGCCCCCATGATTAGCCAAGGGAATCAGCGGCCCGATATGCCGCCATTCTTCATCCGTCAGGTCGCTCGGATCAAATTTATCCTTCTTTGAACGCGTGGAATTCTGGCCAAGCAATTTGGCCAATGACCAAAAACAGACGTAAGCTTCATAATGGCTGCAATGGCACGGCGCGAACCTGTTTCCGGTCAAAATTGATGCGGCGGCGCCCTTGACGAATCCTGCCGGCCATGTGCCATGCGCCGGCGCGGGATTTCGCAGTGCGGGCGAAAGAGGATTTTTATGGCCTTGAATGTCGCCGTCCAGATGGACCCAATCGACAAGATCAATATCGCGGGCGATTCGACCTTCGCGCTGCTGCTCGAGGCACGCGCGCGGGGTCATAGGCTTTCTTATTACACTCCCGATAAACTTTCGCTTCGCGACGGCAGAGTTGTGGCGAAGTGCGCGCCGGTCGAGGTCCGCGATGTCGAAGGTGATTATTTCACCCTAGGCAGCGTAAGAACGTCGGAGCTCGGGTTGTTTGACGTCGTCCTTTTGCGTCAGGACCCTCCTTTTGATCTTGCCTATATAACCGCGACCCATCTGCTTGAGCATTTGCAGCCAAGGGTCCTGATCGTTAACGATCCCTCGAGCGTGCGCAACGCGCCGGAAAAGCTATTTGTAATGAACTTTCCGGAGCTTATGCCGCCGACCTTGATCACCCGCGACAGAGAGGCAATCGAAGCGTTTCTTAACGAGCACCATGAGGCCGTGATGAAGCCCTTGCATGGGCACGGCGGCGCGGCGGTGTTCAAGATTGGCCGCCGCGATCCAAACTTTGGCTCGCTTTTTGATCTCTTCGCGGCGACTTTTCGCGAGCCATGGGTGGTGCAGCGGTTTCTGCCGAGGGTGGCAAATGGCGACAAGCGTATCATTCTCGTTGACGGCGTGGCGGCAGGCGCGGTCAACCGGGTACCGGCCGAAAACGACATCCGCGCGAATCTTGCGCGTGGCGCCTGCGCTTCGGCAGCCGAGTTGACGGCGCGCGAGCGCGAGATTTGCGCCGTGATCGGTCCCGAGCTGAAACGGCGCGGTTTGCTTTTTGCCGGCATCGACGTCATAGACGGCAATTTGACCGAGATCAATGTGACCTCGCCGACAGGGATCAGGGCGATCAAACGGCTCGGCGGTCCGGATCTCGCCGTCGCGATCTGGGATGCGATCGAAGCAAAATTGCGCCGTGGCGAGGCCTTGTCATTCGTTGAAGCGGAAACCACCTTGGAAGACGTGCGCGAGATCCGCCGTTTGCCGGACCACCGGAATCCATGAACGCCATGCTCGAGACAGCGCCGCCGGTCCCGCTCCGGCGCCAGGGAATCAATTTGCCGCAAGGAGCCTATTTCCCTGGCGCGGACGTGCGCGCCAAAATCGCGGCGCTCCATGCTGGGGGCGAGCCGGCTGAAGCCGTGCGCCCGCAAACAGTCGCGCATTTTCGTGCCGCCCTGGACCAAGGCCGCGCGCTCGCCCGCGAAACGTTCGAGGCAAATGGGGGGGGCCTCGCCTGCGCCGGCCATCTCGCCCACATTGAAGACGAGCTGATCCGGGAGATTTTCAATTATGTGACGTCTTATGTTCATCCGGCCGCAAACGGTAAGGCTGACGAAGACTTCGTGCTCGTGGCGGTGGGCGGCTATGGACGGGCGACCCTTGCGCCGGGTTCGGACATCGATCTCCTTTTTCTGCTTTCTCCCAAAGCGCGGCCGCGCGGTGAGCGCATCGCCGAGGCGATGCTCTATATGCTTTGGGATCTCGGCCAGAAAGTCGGCCATTCGACACGCTTGGTCAAGGAATGTCTGGTTAACGCCCGCGAAGATATGACCGTCCGCACGGCGCTCCTTGATGCGCGCCTTATTCTCGGCGACAGCGCGCTTTTCGAAACCATGCGGACACGGTTCGAGCGCGAGATCGTGCAAGGACGAGCCGCCGAATTCGTCACGGCGAAGCTCGCCGAACGCGACAGCCGCATCGCGCGGGCCGGGCGCTCGCGTTATCTCGTCGAGCCAAACGTCAAGGACGGCAAAGGCGGCCTCCGCGATCTCAATACATTGTTTTGGATCGCCAAATATGTCTACCGGCTGCGCGAAGCGGCCGAAATTGTTGGCGCCGGCGTGTTTTCCCCTTCCGAATACAAACTGTTTTGCCGTTGCGAGGAATTTCTGTGGCGGGTCCGCTGCCATCTTCATTTTTTGACCGGCAGGGCAGAAGAAAGATTGAGCTTTGATCATCAGCGGCGGATCGCCGACCGGCTCGGTTACTCGTCGCGAGGCGGCCTTGCGAACGTTGAGCGGTTTATGAAACATTACTTTTTGATCGCCAAGGATGTCGGTGATTTGACCGCGATCGTTTGCGCCGCACTCGAAGAAAAGCAAGCCAAACCAAAGGCGATGCTCGACCGGTTCCGGCCTTGGCGGCGCAAGCGGGCTACCATCGAGACCGGAGATTTCGAAGTTGAAAATGGCCGTGTCACGGTCGCAGGACCAGAGGTCTTCGCCCGCGATCCGGTCAATCTTATCCGGCTGTTCTGGGTCGCCGACCGCAACGGCCTCGCCATCCACCCAGACGCGACGCGACACGTCACCTTGGCGCTAAAACGTATCGACGCAAAGTTGCGTGCCGATCCCGAGGCGAACCGGCTGTTTCTGGATATATTGACGTCGCGCAACGAGCCCGAAATCGTGCTCCGGCACATGAACGAAGCCGGCGTACTCGGGCGCTTCATACCCGATTTCGGCCGCATCGTCGCGCTTGTTGAGTTCAATATGTATCATCACTACACCGTCGACGAGCATATCTTGCGCGCGGTGGGCAACCTCGCCGACATCGGGTCGCGAAGGCTTGCCGCGGACCATCCCCTGGCCACCGATATCTTGCTTTCGATCGGCAACAGGAGACCGCTGATTCTCGCGCTTTTCTTGCACGATATCGCCAAGGGGCGAGTGGAAGATCATTCGGTGGCCGGCGTCGATGTCGCGCTCGCGCTCTGTCCTCGGCTCGGTCTCACGGAAGCCGAAACCGAAACGGTTGCTTGGCTGGTCGAGAACCATTTGGTCATGTCCGATATCGCGCAGAGGCGCGATCTTGGCGACCCGAAAACGATTGCGACCTTCGCCAGCCGCGCGCAGACCTTGGAGCGCCTCAAAATGCTGTTGGTCCTCACCATTTGCGATATCCGCGCCGTGGGGCCAGGGGTCTGGAACAATTGGAAGGCCGAGCTCCTGCGCACTCTCTATTGGGAGACCGAGGTGGAGCTTTCGGGCGGCCACTCCATGACCGATCGCAAACAGCGCGTCGCGCGGGCGCGCGCGGAACTGCGCCGCGCGCTGCCGAAGTGGTCAGACCTCGATTTCGAGGCCTACGCCGCGCGTTTTCCCCAAGCCTATTGGCTAAAAGCCACGCTGGAACAGAAACTTTTGCACGCAAAATTATTGAATATGACCGAAGTCGAGATACCCTCGCCGATGACCAACATCCTCGTTGACCGGAATCGCAGCGTCACCGAATTGACGGTCATAGCACCCGACCATGTGAGGCTTTTGTCCACTGTCGCCGGCGCATGCGCGGCAACTGGAGCCAATATTGTCGACGCGCAGGTTTTTACGACGGCCGACGGCCTCGCCCTCGACACTTTTTTTGTTTCGCGCGCTTTCAAATATGACGAAGACGAGTTGCGCCGGGCGGGAAGCATTGTGCTTGCAATCGAGCGCGCGCTCAGCGGACAAGTCAAGCTGCGGGATATGGTCGCCGCAAGGACGCGGGCCGCCGGCGACGACCGCAATGTGTTTCGCATCCATCCGGAAGTATCGATCGACAATACGCTTTCCAACCGCTTCACCGTTGTCGAAGTGGCGGGGCTCGATAGGCCTGGCCTGCTTTATGAACTGACGGCTATTATAACCAGGCTCAACCTCAACATAGCCTCGGCCCATATCGCGACATTCGGCGAAAAGGCGGCCGACGTGTTTTATGTCTCCGATCTTACCGGCGAGAAAATTACTTCCGCGCATAGGCAGGAAGCGATTCGGCGGGCGATTTTAGGCGTTTTCGCTCCGGCGAACGATGCCGTCCTTGCAACCGGCACGGGACCTTAGGCTTTGAGCGCTTCATGGTGAACCTGCCCATGGTCTCTGTCCAGCGGCATCGAAGGCGCTCGGGAGAAGAAGTGCGTGACAGACCGGTGCTGGCCCACTAACAACGCCTCCGGTGCCTCATTGCGTCGATGAGCGCAGATTCGAAACGGGCTGGTTTGATGCAGACTGAACAGAAGACGGCATTCGTGTTTGCCGGCGGAGGAAGCCTCGGCGCGATCCAAGTCGGCATGCTGCAGGTACTGTTATCCGCCGGACTGCGACCGGATTTCGTGATTGGCACATCGGTTGGCGCGATCAATGCCGGCTATTTCGCCGGAGCCCCGAACGCGGACGGCGTGGAGCGGCTCGGGCAAATCTGGACCGGCCTGCGACGCAGCGATGTTTTTCCGCTCACATTTGCCAGCGCTTTCGGCCTGCTCGGGAATCGAGGTCATTTCGTCGACTCGAGCGGTCTACGGAGGCTGATCGAGAACAACTTGGCTTATCCACGCTTGGAGGACGCGGCGATTCCAGTTCATGTCACCGCAACCGACGCCCAGGGGATGCCGGTTCTCCTCTCGAAGGGACCTGCGCTCGATGCAATCCTCGCGAGCGCCGCGATACCGGGCATCTTTCCGCCCGTTCGAATCGATGACCGGTCGCTGATGGACGGCGCAATCGCCGCCAACACTCCCATCCGGGTGGCGGAAGACCTCGGAGCGTCACGGATTATCGTGCTTCCGACCGGCTATGCTTGCGCCGTGAAAGAGCCTCCGAAAGGCGTGATCGGCCGGACATTGCACGCAATCACCCTATTGGTCGCCTGGCAGCTCATCCGCGATCTCGATCGGGTCCCGGACGAGATCGATGTGTACGTCGTGCCGACGCTCTGTCCGCTCACCGTGTCGCCATATGATTTCTCGGCGTCGCGTCATCTCATGGAAGCCGCGGGGGAGAGCACGCGAAAATGGCTCGATGGCGGCGGTCTTTCGCGTCGGTGGCACCCGGGGCAACTTCATGCCCACAGCCATTGAGCTGCCAGGCGAAGGTCCCCCTCCCGATTCCCCTCGTTTCCATCTCGATGCGGCACGGACTGCGAGAACTTGATTTTGGCTGCGGGATAACAGATATCCCAGCGAAGCTTGTCATCGAGGTTTGTCATTGCAAAGAGCGATCATGGACGATTCAGGAAAAGCCGAAAACGAAGCCGCCGCCAGCAACCCGGACGGGCTCACCGGCGATGCCGGCACGGTGCTCGCAGGCCCTGCCGCGCAATCTCCGGCTGGAGAGCCAGATCCTTTCGTTGTCTTGGAAAATCTTCAGCTCGAAAACGCGGCGCTAAAAGATAAGGTCCTGCGCGCCCTCGCCGAGATGGAAAACCAGCGCCGCCGCGCCGAGCGCGAGGTCGCCGACGCCAAAACCTATGGCGTGACCGCGTTTGCCCTCGATATGCTGACCTTCGCCGACAATTTGCGGCGCGCCGTCGAAAGTCTGCCGCCCGATGCCCGCGAGCCTGCGGGGGCCGCGATGAAAACCTTGATCGAGGGAGTTGAACTCACCGAGCGCGACTTCCTGTCGCGGCTTGGCAAATACGGCGTCAAGAAGCTCGAACCGCTCGGCGCCAAGTTCGATCCCAATCTGCATGAGGCGTTGTTCGAAGTGCCTGACGAGATGGCGCCGAATGCCACGGTCGTGCAGGTGATCGAGGATGGCTACACGATCTCCGATCGCGTGCTTCGCCCCGCCAAGGTCGGCGTCTCGCGCGGCGGACCAAAACCCGCGAACGAAAACGCTCCCACGTAGTTCGTGGAAGCGTTTCTTGCCGAGCGGCGCACAGTCAGGGCAAAGCCTTGGGCTAATATTTGAATGTGATACCGGCGGACGCAATCCAGGGGTCGATCTTGCCAAGGGTTTTAACGTGGACACTCGTGTTTAGGATATTCCCTTGGAAGTTGGGATTGAGGTAAATCGCCTTTTTCCCGTCGACAAAGACGCCCCAGTTTGGGGTCAGCATGTAATCGAAGCCGGCTTGGACGACGGCGCAGAAAGTCTGATCGATGCTGAAATTCGAAAGAATGCCGTCGCTGTTGTTGCCGAACATTACGACATAGGCCGGGCCGGCGCCGAAATAAGGCTGAAAGGCACCCCATTGCGTGAAGTGGTATTGAAGGAGGAGCGATAAGGGCCCAAAGCGCGCGCTTCCCACTTTGTCCGTTCCCAAGGCGTTTTTAACATTTAAAACAGTCGCCTTGATTTGGATGAGCGGGGGAATGCCGGCGGACAGCGCGAGCGCGATATTGGGCGTGATGAAATAGCCCGCTTCCAAGCCGAGGGTATAAGTTGGCGGGATAGCCACGTTATTTAATGTAACGGTACCAAGGGGGGTAACGCATTCCTTCAAGCAGCCGCCACCGGTCGCCTGCGCGTCGGGGGGCGAGTAAAAGACGCCCGCGGCGCCGACGTGGACGTAGAAAATCGGCGGAGGCGGCGGAAGCGGTTCCGGCGGCGGCGTGAAATCCGCGGCGTCGGCACGCGTGATGGCAAGAGCTGCAACAAGTGCAGCGGCCCAGATTCTGATAGCACCGGTCATGAACTTTCCCTCCAGTTTTATGTTCTACGGTTCACGCGATATTGACCTTTTGTCAAACGATCAGTGCTTGCCAAGACGCTTTCGATGCGCACTATGACTTTTTTGCCACGCTCGAAGCCACCAGGAGGCTGGCATGAGGGCAAATGCATTTCGGCTTGGAACACGAGGGGCTCGGCCGGATTGCGACAACATGGCCTCTACCCATTGGAGTGAGGATTCGCGATATGCCGTCGAAAGGCATGGGAAACACGATCCAAGCCAAACTGCGGAAACGCCAAAACGAAAATGGAGCATTCAGATGAGGCGCGCGACTGACTGGAAGCGGCGGGCCCTGCTCTTTTATCTCGTTCTTTTGTCCGGATTTGGCCTTGGGATCTTTGGAGCCGCGGCGCATTCGCGTCTCGTCAAATCCGATCCTGCCGCGCGCGCGGTGCTTGAAAAGGCGCCCAAGGAATTAAAACTATGGTTCAACGAGGGAGTCGAACCGGCGTTCGCGAAGGTTTGGATCATTCAGGCGAAGGGAGCGCAGATCGCCTTGACCTGCCGTGGCGACAGTTCCAATCCTAAGCTTCTGATCGCCGCGTTTCCGAACAATCAGCCGGACGGGCCGGTTGTCATTGGCTACCATATGTTGTCCGTCGATGGCCACACCATCGATGACCAGCTTACCTTCACGGTCAAGGCTCCATAAGTTAGGCTGGCGCGATCATGGTCGATCCCTTTGCGATCGTAAGAGCCATTGCAACCTTGGCAACGGCGATCGTCCTCGGTTCAAGCGTTTTGATATGGTATACGCGCGATGCCATGGCGCCGGCGGGGGGATCCGTTTGGCGCCGCCGCGTCGCCGTATTGATATTGGCGGCTGCCTTTGCCGGGGCTGTCGCGACAGGGCTTGGTGCGGTGGGGGCGGCCGCCGCGGCCGCCGAAGTCAGCGCCTTTTCCATCAATGGCGCGGTGGTAGCGACCTTCCTCACCAAGACTGGGGTCGGGCGGGTCGCAATTATCGAAATCGTTTGCGCCGTCGCGGTTTGCATCCCCGCCGTTATTGCCTGGGTCACGCTAAAGAAACCGGCGATATCGGACTTGAGTTTATTGTCCGCCGCGGTCATCGCAGGGCTTGGTCTTGCCGCCTTCCCCTTCAACAGCCATCCAGTTACGCTTGATCAGGAATTTGCGGGCCTCGTATCCTCCATTGCGCACCGGCTTGCGATGGCTACCTGGCTTGGCGGGCTGCCCGCGCTCATCCTTTTGATTGGAGCATGCGAGGTCCCGGGCGACACGCGGCGCGTGGCGGCAGTTGTCCTGCGCCGCTTTTCCCGGATCGCGATAGTCTCGATGAGCGTCATTCTGGTGAGCGGGACGTTGCTGACCTGGTTTCTGGTCCGCAATTTTCCCTCTTTGATAGGAACAAACTACGGACAATTGCTTGTACTCAAGCTTGCAATGTTGGGTGCCGTCCTAGTCATTGCACGCAGTCTGCAGGCGCGGCTCCTGCCTATGCTTGAGCTAAAGCCCAGCGATTCAATCCTTCGCAGCTATGGGAAACGCGTCAAGCTTGAGACGGCAATTGCGGTCCTGATCGTCGTCGTGGCCTCGATCATAGCGGGAATGGCGCCGCCGGAGCACGAGAATATTGTCTGGCTGCTGCCGTTCCGTTTCTCATTTGCGGCAAGCTGGCCGGTTCCCTGGGTGCCGACGCGTTTCCTCGGCGGCACCGCGCTAATTTTGGTGGGCCTTGCGCTGCTCGCTTTCCGCGCCGTGCCGCGGCTACGGCCCGCATGGTTCAGGCTGCGTGCCAACGCCGCTCTTGCCGCCGGGATTGCCACTACGCTCGCGGGAAGCGCCCTCGCCTTCCCGGCGATTTCGGTTCAGGCGTTTCCGGATACTTACCTTACGACAGAAATTCCCTATGCGGTGTCGTCGGTTGCCGCGGGTCTCAAGCATTATGAGCAAAATTGCGCTACGTGCCACGGCGTGAGTGGCCATGGCGACGGGCCTCTGGCGGCGAGCATGCCAGTGACGCAGCAACCGGCCGATCTTTCGGCGCCGCACACGGCCTTGCACACCCCCGGCGATCTTTATTGGTGGATTACCCATGGCATGGCGGGAACGCCCATGCCGGGCTTCCCCGACGTGCTCACCAATGACGATCGCTGGGACATCATCAATTTTCTCGGCGCTTTTGCCGTCGGCTACCAGGCCCGCGTTATTGAAACCAAGATCAACCCGGGTCAGAACTGGCTGGGGCCGATTGATTTCCAAGTCACCGATGAAACCGGTAACACTGGCCTGCTGACGGAATATCAGCGCAAATCGGCGCTTCTCGCGGTGCTTTTCTCCTGCGAGGAACAGAACCTAGAGAAAGAGACGGCACGCCTAGAACAGCTGTTATCCGCCCGCGAAAGGCTGGCGGCGCTCGGCGCCAAGATCGTCCTTATTGCCCCAGGCAAGACGTGCGCGCCGCTGCGCGCCCAAGCAAAGGGCAAGATTCTCATCGCCGATCGCGACACGGAGAAGGTGGCCGCCAGCTACGGCTTGTTCACACGGACCTTTTTTAACCGGAGGATGGACGTGGTGCGTGTTCCCCTATTGCACGCCGAGTTCTTGATCGACCGCTGGGGCTATATTCGCGCGCGCTGGCTGCCCGAGGAAGACAACAGCTGGAGCGATCTTGGCTTCGTCGAAACCCAGCTCCAAGAGTTGTCGCTGGAGCCGCCAGCCCCGCCCCCGCCGGACGTTCACTCGCAGCATTGAGCGCAGGTCCTCCGCGGCATTGAACTGGCGCTCGCGCGCGCTATGCCAAGCACGCCTACAGCATCTCCGGCAGCACCCTGTCGGGCGGATAGTGGCCGTCCATGAAGGTCTTGACATTGACGATGACCTTCTCGCCCATGGCGATGCGGCCCTCGGCCGTCGCCGATCCCATATGCGGCAAAAGCGTAACCATGCCGGCAGCGGCTAATCTGACGAGCTTCTGCGAGACTGCCGGCTCATGCTCGAAAACGTCGAGCCCGGCGCCAGCGACCTCGCCTGTCTCGAGCATGCGAGTGAGCGCGGTCTCGTCGATGATTTCGCCCCGCGCCGTATTGACGAGGATGGCATGCGGGCGCAGATATTTTAACCGCCGCGCCGACAGCAAATGATAGGTCGCCGGCGTATGCGGACAATTGACCGAAACGATGTCCATGCGGGCGAGCATCTGGTCGAGCGATGCCCAATAGGTCGCTTCGAGCGCTTCCTCGACCGCGGCGGCGACGCGCCGCCGGTTGTGATAGTGAATCTGTAAGCCGAAAGCCTTGGCCCGATTTGCGAGAGCCTGGCCGATGCGGCCCATTCCCACGATTCCGAGCCGTTTGCCGCCGATCCGGCGTCCAAGCATCCAGGTCGGCGCCCAGCCGGCCCATTCGCCGGCGGGAATTATCTTTGCGCCTTCGACGAGCCGCCGCGCGACCGCGAGGATCAGCGCCATGGTCATGTCGGCGGTGTCCTCGGTGAGCACGCCCGGCGTATTGGTGACGGTCATCCCTCGCCCAAAAGCGGCGGTGACGTCGATATTGTCGACACCATTGCCGAAATTGGCGATGAGCTTCATCTGTTGCCCGGCGAGTCCGATCAGTTCGGCATCGATTCTGTCGGTAACAGTGGGAACGATCACCTCGGCGGCGCGCATGGCCTCGGCCAGATCGCTGCGCGGCATCGGCTTGTCGTCGATATTCAGCCGCGCATCGAACAATTCGCACATGCGGGTTTCGACGGCGTCCGGCAATTTGCGGGTCACGACCACGAGCGGTTTTTTCCGGCCCATTCTTTTCCTTGTCCTATCGGCTCGCCGGAGGCGATTTTAAAAGCAATCGCCGGATCGCGCGAAAAGGCCCGCCATACTTTTGGCGCGTTCGCGCCTGGCGAAGCCTCCCGCTTACCGCCTTCACCGGGCGTTAACGATGCCCGGCACACAAGATGAGCGTCGCCTTTGCGTCCATTGCCTTCCCTCGCGGTTTCTGTAGCAGATGAGCGGTCAAAGACAAGAATGCCGGCAGAGGTCTCCATGACCGGCGGGGGAAACGTGCAGCCCACCCTATTTGATTTCAGTTGTCCGCCAAAACGGGGGCGCAATTCGGTAATTCAACGACATTGTCCGTGGCATGGGCCAGCTTTTTCGTGGCGCCGCGGCATCAACGAGTCTGCGCACCGATGATTGGAACCTTGGTAGCCAGGATGCGCCAAATCACATCGCGTCGGAATAGAGCATTCCTTTGCGCCCTTTTTGCCATGGCCGCGGCCTTTTGGGCCTTGGCTGCGGGAGGAGTAGCGCAAGCAGACCAGACCGGCTCCGTCAGCGGCTTTCCGGTGCCCCGTTATGTGAGCCTAAAGTCCGATCGGGTGAACCTGCGCGAAGGCCCCTCCAAGGACCATCGGACCGTATGGGTCTTTCAACGCGCCGGACTTCCCGTCGAGATCACCGCCGAATTCGAAATTTGGCGCAAGGTCCGCGATTCCGAAGGCACGGAGGGCTGGGTGCTCCACTCGCTTCTTTCGGGAAGGCGCACGGCTTTGGTCGCGCCTTGGAAAAAAGGGATTGATTCGATCCTCTACAGCAAGGCGAGCCCGCGATCGGCGCCGGTCGCGAAGTTGCAGCCGAACGTGATGGCAAGCGTGCGCGGCTGCGACGGCGCCTGGTGCCGTGTCTCGGGCGACGGCTTCGATGGCTTTATAGAGCAATCGAAGTTGTGGGGCGTCTATCCGAATGAAAAAATCGAATGATCTGGCGCCCGCGAGACAGCAGGCCCCGTTCCGCTTGGGTCACGCCGCGCAAAGACCGCCGGACCGCGCGCCGCCGCGCGAACCCAATGTTTTCTCGCAGATTGCCGTGTGCCGGCGAGCGCGCCGCCAAAAGGCCTGGAGACGCCCCGGAGATGCCTTTCGCAAGCTTCCCCAGATTGTGCGGGGCCCCTTGTCCAGGCCATGTTCCAACGCGGCAACGGCGGTGGCGAAGCGCTACATTCAAGCTAATTCAGGTGTCCTTGGCGTGCCCGGTCAAACGCGCCCAGCCTCCCTGGACGGTGGCCGACAAAGCTTTGACACCATGGTTGACCACGTCCCAGTTCACCATCGGACGATCGAAGGTGCCTTCGCCGCCGCTCGTATTGCGTACCTTATCGGACACATATGCCGCGCCGATTGTGAGGACTATGCCAATTATGATCCCGAAAAACATGCGCATTCAAGCCCCATTTTGCCGAGCGTGTTTCCCCAAGTCTCGTAATCGTTCCACGAGACTCGGATACACACTAGCTTTTGTTTTCGCTTGCGGTCAAGCCCGGCGCGTCATTTCCCTGTGCGAAGCCAATACTAAAACTTCGCCGGCTCGCAGACGAAAGGCAAGGGCTTAGCAGCAAGTATAAGCAGCTCGTCAGGGAACGGATTCCGCATTCTCGCGTTCACTGCTTGGCCAGTTGCAAGTACGGGTGAATTCCGACGCCTTTGCAAGGACCGCGAAATAAACCGGCAACGTCAAGGACTACATTTATCCTCCAGCCGAATGCGAGCGGCGAAACTCTCGCTACTCGAATTCGTTTGAGCGGGGAGTTCAAAACATCGGCCGAGGAGACACAATGACCGTCAAAACCGCACATAGGGAAGTTCGGTCGTCGGTGGAGCTTCAAAAGGAATGTCTGCGCGCCCTAAAACAATGCCAGGGGTTTGAACGCGTCGATCGGATCTTGATCCAACCGCGTGAAAGTGCCGAAGGCTCCGCCAACTGGACTTTGGCGGCGATACGGCCGCCTGTTGATAATCGCTCCCTGCGCGCGGCCCGCGAGACGATCGGATTTCTTCAGCGCACTTACCGGTTGACCCCAGGTGATTCGCGAGGCCGCGCCAAACACCGCGCCTAAGGTGCGGTCCGCTGCATCCTTTTTCGGCGACAAGAGTGAAATGTCAGCGATCACTCAATGTCAAGCGAACGCCATGATGACGCCATCGACCGCGATGGAGTCGCCAGGCTTTACGTTTATTTGGCAGACGGTCCCATCGCATTCGGCGCGCAAAACGGTTTCCATTTTCATTGCCTCGATGATGCAGAGCGTTTCGCCCGATTTCACCGCCTGGCCGGCAGTCACCTCGATCGATTTGACGAGAGCAGGCATTGGAGACCGCAGCACTTTCGAGCCGCCCGCAGCTTTTTTCTCCGGCATGCGCATGGCAAGCTCCGCCTCGCGCCGCGCATAGACGCGCGCGTCCGCGGCAAAGCCGCCGTGCGCCAAATGATAGCCGTTGAGAATGGGGCGCAGTTGAACCGCGACCTCTTCGCCGTCAATCGCGCCTTTCCAAACTGGCTGTCCCCTGACCCAATCGGAGCGGCAGTTATGCGTGTGTCCGGTCTTCTCAAATCGCACAATCACCACCTCGTCCCTGCGATCGATCGTCACCTCATGGGCCACTTTGCCAAGCATGACCGAACGCTCGCGGGCAAGCCGCACCGGGCGCGAGGCATGCATTTGGACGGAAAGCCCGCGCGCGCGCTCACGCATCACATGATCGGCGGCCGCCGCGACGCTCGCGAGCAGGTGCGCGGTCTTTCCTTCCGGCGCAAACGGCGCAAAACCACGCGGGTATTCCTTAGCGATGAAGCCAGTCGAGAGTTCGCCCGCCCGAAAGCGCTTGTGCGCCATCACGGCGGCGAGAAATGCCATATTGTTGGCGACACCCTCGATGACAAACGAATCGAGCGCTTGCGTCTGGGCTTTTATGGCTGCTCCTCGATCCCCTGCATGGGTCACGATTTTCGCGATCAGCGGATCGTAATCGATCGAGATCTCGCTGCCTTCGCGCACGCCTGAATCGATGCGCAGTGTGGCCCCATCGCGATCGACTGGCGCCGGCGGCCGGTAGATCTTGAGCCGCCCGGTCGAGGGTAAAAAATTCCGCGCGGGGTCTTCGGCAAGGACCCGGCATTCGATGGCGGAGCCTTTGAGACGCAAATCGGCTTGACTGATCAGCAATTTTTCGGCGGAGGCCGACCGGATCATCTGTTCGACGAGGTCGATGCCGGTGACAAGTTCGGTCACCGGATGCTCGACCTGCAACCGTGTGTTCATTTCGAGAAAATAGAAATTCTTGTCTTCGCCAACCATAAATTCGACCGTACCGGCCGAATCGTAGTTGACCGCCTCCGCCAGCGAGATGGCCCATTCGCCCAATGTGCGGCGCACTTCCTCGTCGATCAAAGGAGAAGGAGCTTCCTCGATGACTTTTTGGTGACGGCGCTGGATGGAACATTCGCGTTCGCCAAGGTGGATAATTTTTCCGTGCTTGTCGCCCAGCACTTGAATTTCGATATGACGTGGATTGGCGATGAATTTTTCCATAAGAACCCGGCCATCGCCGAACGCGGATTTCGCTTCCGATTGGGCGCGGGCGAAATTTTCCGGAATCTCCTTGCGCGCGGAGACGACTCGCAGCCCCCTGCCGCCGCCGCCGGCCGCGGCCTTGATCATCACCGGATAGCCGATGGCATCGGCGATCTTTGTTGCCTGCGTCATGCCTTCGATGACGCCCGAAAACCCCGGCACAGTCGCAATGCCTGCCGCTTGCGCGAGTTTCTTCGCTTCGATTTTGTCGCCCAACGCCGCGATCGCCATCGGGTTTGGGCCGATGAAGGCAACGTTGCTTGCTTCCAACGCGCGCGCGAACGCCGCCTGCTCCGATAAAAAACCGTAGCCCGGATGCACGGCGTCCGCGCGTGCCGCCTTGCAGGCCGCGACAATGCCTTCGATCACGAGATAGCTTTCCGCTGCGGGCGGCGGACCGATCCGCACGGCGTCGTCCGCCATCTCCACATGCGGCGCATCCCTGTCGGCATCGGAATAGACGGCGACGGTCGCAATCCCCATTCGCCGCGCCGTCGCGATCACCCGGCAGGCGATTTCGCCACGATTTGCGACGAGGATTCTTTTGAACATTTTAGCTCGGATTGAGAAGGTGCCGGTCGATCAAGCCGCGATGGTTTCGCTGCCCGGCACCCAATCTAGCCAATCGTTACATCTTTGGGCGGAGGTATTTACCTAGCCAACACTCATGGTGCAAGCCGGTGTTGAATACGACACGCTCTGCCTTCCATGAGCTGGATTTGTTCGTTTCTTTCGCAAAACGATGGGCAGGAACATTCCGTGTAATTGCTCCCCTTGGCAAAATCTGGTCGCGGCCGGCGGCGGACTTCTGGCGAGGGTGAGGCGGATGGCTTTGCGGGCGCCGGCGGCGCGGCGGCGGCCGCCAGTTGTGTGCGTCAGGTCTGCACAAACGCCGTGGCGATCCGGTGAAGCCATCCCCCCGGAGCCGCCGCCGCTCGCTCGCGAAATCTGGCGAGCGATGGCGGCGGAGAGGGGTTGGCGGCCAATCCCCGAGGTCGAGCCCGAGCCGCAAGCCGCCGCCTGCAGCCACTCGCGCCGCATCTTCTTGAGCCGCGTCATGTTGATGTAACGGTTGTCCTTGCGTTGAACGAGCCGCTCGCGCGAACGCTCGCCATGGGCGGCGCCGGTCTTGGCGCCAACCTCCCGCTCCATCAGCCGCTCGGCGGTAAAGCTGATCATCTCGCGCAAAATATCGGCGCCTGGGGTCTTCTCCGCGAGCGCGCGAAGGTTCATCGTCTCGTCGGTCATCGGCCGTTTCCCCGGATGCGTTGGGAAGCGTAACCGCCACAATTCCGCTTTACTCGACCAGCTCGCGCAACGCCGCGGTCGTCCCCGGGAGGGCAATTGCGTGCGAATCCGAAGCGGACGCGCCGGGCCGAGCCGAGGCTCCGGGGC
>JBQTKC010000429.1:0-9233 GCA_052386575.1 Beijerinckiaceae bacterium | reverse complement strand
TGGCGAACGCATGGATTGGGGCCTACCTGAACAAGTTGGGCTACGACTACAGATTCATTTCGGTCGTTGTCTCCGCCAAACCTGACAAAATGCTCTGGCTTACGCCCGATGAACTCAGCCGATTAGGCGTCTCATTCGTTCGAGCGGATCAACTCAAATAAACCGACGGTACTTGGCCAAGGATATCGACTCCCGGTCTCTATATTTGCCCTTATAGGGCTCGCGCTTCTCTCGGCAACAGCCTCCATGTTGGGCCTTAACTTCATTACACACATGTTGGTTTTCATGTGTAACGGCCACTCGGTTGCACAAGTCCCGTGCGGAACATTCCGTCGTTCACGGCCGGGGTATTGCTTATGACGGACGAGACCAAGTGGCAGCGGTTCGGGCATCCCGTGTGATACGCTCGATCCGGTCGGCGAACCTTTTGCTCCTAATAGAGGCCCGGAATTAGCCGCGACGACCGGGCCCGGTAAGCATCGTATTCGGCGCCGAACTCCGAGCGGAGCAGCCTCTCTTCGGCGCGGATGCGCGCGACAATGGGCGGGACCATGAGCGCCGCGAGCAGCACGCCGGCCCCCGAACGAAAAGCAAGGCCCCACCCCAGCGAGCTGACAAGCAATCCCAAATAACTGGGGTGGCGGATGCGCCGGTAGACGCCGCTTGTCGCCAGGGTATGCCCGGACTGGATGGCGGCGACACCGATGGCAGCATAATTCCGCGGGCCGGGCAGCTCCCTCCCGCGCCCGGCAGCGGAGGAAGGGCGTCTCGCATGAGGCGCCCTTTTTTGCATCGTGACCCGGCAGGCGGCGGCAAATATCGCATCCGCCCTTGTCCCCGCGATCGACGGCGCGGCGATCGAGGCGATCTTCGCACGCAAAAGCCATGGGCGCTTGCGGAACGATCCATGATTCTGGTGTTTGGGGCGCCGATGATGCGGTGTGGCCCCTATGCGGGGACGATCGGGCGGGGGTTCGAGGCAGCGGCGGCAAAACTTGGGCTTGGACGAAGCCGCGTGGCGTTGCCATTGTTCCGGCCTCCGGCGCGTGCGGGCGTACGATCAAGCGCGTGGATCAAGCTCCTTGACACTTTTCCATATTTACATTATATTGGAACTATGGAGAAATTAGCCGCTATAGCCGCTCTGGCGGCACTCGCTCAAGAATCCCGCCTCGATATCTTCCGGCTTCTGGTGCAAGCGGGGCCTGACGGGCTTCCCGCCGGGCAGATCGGGGAGCGCCTTGGACTGCCGTCCGCAACGCTGTCATTCCATCTGAACCAGCTTCGCCACGCGGGGCTTGTGACATTCCGGCGCGAAAGCCGGTCGCTGATCTACGCGGCCGAATACGCCGCCATGAACGGGCTGCTGGCGTATCTGACGGAGAACTGCTGTCAGGGCGATGCCTCAGGCTGCGGCGCCGGCGTCTGTGATTCCTCCGCCCTCATCAACACCAAGGAAAGGAACCCCCGCCAATGAAGCGCTTGCATGTCCATGTGTCCAGCGAGGACATTGCTCAATCCGTTCGGTTCTACAGCACGCTCTTTGCCGCCGAACCGACCGTCAGCAAGCCCGACTATGCGAAGTGGATGCTGGACGACCCGCGCGTTAATTTCGCCATTTCGACCCGCTGCGGCGAGACCGGCCTCGATCATCTCGGCATTCAGGTCGAGACTCGCGAGGAGCTGCACGAGGTCTATGAGCGACTGCAACAGGCAGACCGGCCTGCGCTGGTGGAAGGCGCAACCACCTGCTGCTACGCCAGGTCGGAAAAAACGTGGATCACGGACCCGCAAGGGCTCTCGTGGGAAACTTTCCTCACCTCCGCCGAAAGCACGGTCAACGGCGATAGTGTCGATCTCGGTCCGATCCGCACCACTTCCGGGGCCTGCTGTACCCCGGAAACCCCGCAGGGCGCATGCTGCGCCCCCAAGCCGGAACTGGCCGCCGATGCCCCCTGCTGCGGGCAAGGAGCGGCGGCATGACTGACCACGCTTTCAACGTCCTGTTTCTCTGCACCGGCAACAGCGCCCGCTCGATCATGGCGGAAAGCATACTTCGCAGTCTGGGAGCGGAGCGCTTCAATGCGTATTCAGCGGGCAGCTATCCGAAGGGTACGGTCAACCCGTTGGCGCTTAAAACCATCGCGGCCTTTGGTTGTCAGACGGAAGGATTGCGCTCCAAAAACTGGGACGAGTTCGCAACACCCGAAGCACCGAAATTAGATTTTTCCTTTACACTCTGCGACGACGCCGCAGGTGAAACCTGTCCTGCATGGCCGGGCCAGCCGATGACCGCACATTGGGGGATCGAAGACCCGGCAGCGGTCGAAGGCACGAATATCGAGAAGGAACGGGCATTCGCCCAGGCGTTCCGGTATTTGCGCAACAGGATCGCGGTTTTCATCGCTCTGCCAATCCGAAGTCTCGACCAGCTCTCACTGGCGAACCGTCTCAAGGAAATCGGCCGCATGGAAGGCGCGTCCCACGGCGACAAGGCAGTCTCATGAGTGAAACAGCAGCCATCGCGAACGACCGTAAAGCAGGAAAAGCCCCGTCCATGGGAACATTCGAGCGGTTCCTGACGCTTTGGGTCATCTTCTGCATTGTCGCCGGCATTGGCCTCGGGCAGGCTCTGCCGGGCGTGTTCCATGCGCTCGGCGCCGCGACAGTGGCGGAAGTCAATCTGCCGGTCGCCGTGCTGGTCTGGCTGATGATCGTGCCGATGCTGCTGAAGATCGACCTTGCCGCGCTCGCACAGGTACGCAACCACTGGCGCGGGATCGTGACTACGGTCGGGGTCAACTGGCTGGTCAAGCCGTTCTCGATGGCGCTGCTCGGCTGGCTGTTCATCGCCCATCTGTTCCGGCCGTTCCTGCCTTCCGATCAGATCGACGGCTATATTGCCGGGCTGATCCTGCTGGCGGCGGCTCCCTGTACGGCCATGGTGTTCGTCTGGTCGAACCTCGTTGACGGCGAGCCGCATTTCACGCTGTCACAGGTCGCGCTCAATGACGCAATCATGGTAGTGGCCTTCGCGCCGCTCGTAGCGCTACTGCTCGGCCTGTCCTCGATCACGGTGCCATGGGACACGCTGATTCTGTCGGTCGTGCTTTACATCGTGGTGCCGGTGATTGTGGCGCAGCTCTGGCGGCGCATGCTACTAGCGCAAGGCGGGCAGGCGGCGCTTGCCCGCACACTTCGCGCCTTGGCTCCTCTGTCACTTTCGGCGCTGCTGCTGACGCTCGTGCTTCTGTTCGGCCTGCAAGGTGAACAGATCATGCGCCAGCCACTCGTTATTGCACTCTTGGTGGTGCCGATCCTGATACAGGTCTATTTCAACGCGGCGCTGGCTTACTGGCTGAACCGCCAACTAGCGGTCGAGTGGTGCGTGGCTGGGCCTTCGGCATTGATCGGAGCCAGCAACTTTTTCGAATTGGCCGTGGCGACAGCAATCGCCCTTTTTGGCTTTCAGTCAGGCGCGGCACTCTCAACTGTCGTTGGTGTATTGGTGGAAGTGCCGGTCATGCTGTCGGTCGTCCATCTCGTCCGCCGCTCGCGTGGATGGTATGAGCGGGCCGCCCCGCCGCGCCTGCATAGTTAGGCGGCCGATAATTTCAACCCGAGACTCTGTCCCGTTTCGTTCGCACCTTTTCACGCCGGGCGGGATCGCCTAAATCCGTGCTCATGCGGCGCGTTCAAAAGGACCAATTAAATTCGCCCCCGGCGCCGGAGGACAGCCGCGGCGCTGCCGCGCCCTTGGACAATCCGGACGCCGGACAGGATCTCGCCGCCGACGGCGCTCCCGCCGCAGTCCGCCATGGCGCCGCCACCATCCGCCGCTTCTGGGAACACGCTCCGAACGGACCTGGCGTCTACCGGATGATCGCCGCCGATGGCGAGGTTCTCTATGTCGGCAAGGCAAAGAGCGTGCGCAACCGGGTCGCGAGCTACGTGCGGGCGTCCGGCCACACCACCCGCATCGCAAGGATGATCGCGCTGACCGCGTCGATGGTTTTCATCTCGACACGGACCGAGACCGCGGCGCTGCTACTCGAGACGAATTTCATCAAGCAAATGAAGCCGCGTTTCAATGTCTTGATGCGCGACGACAAGTCGTTTCCCTATATTTTGCTCACCGGCGATCATGCCGCGCCGCAACTCGCCAAGCACCGCGGCGCGCGCAACCGGAAGGGCGAGTATTTCGGTCCTTTCGCGAGCGTCTGGGCCGTCAACCGCACCTTGAACGCCTTGCAGCGCGCCTTTCTCCTGCGCACCTGCGAAGATAGCTTTTATGCCAATCGCACGCGCCCCTGCCTGCTCTATCAGATCAAGCGCTGCTCCGCCCCTTGCACCGGGGAAATCAGCGAGACCGAATATGCGGGACTCGTGGCCGAGGCCCGCGCGTTCTTGTCCGGCAAGAGCCGCGCCGTGCGCGACCGGCTCGCGGAAGAAATGGCCGCGGCCTCGGCCGCGACGGAGTTCGAACGCGCGGGCAGGTTGCGCGATCGCATCAGTGCGCTTTCCGCCATCCAAGGCGCCCAAGGCATCAACCCCAAAACCGTCAAAGAGGCGGATGTCTTCGCTATCGTCGAACAAGCCGGACAGTTTTGCGTCGAAATCTTTTTTTTCCGGACCTACCAGAATTGGGGCAATCGCGCCTATTTTCCCCGCGCCGACAAGAGCCTCGCGCCAGACGAAGTCCTCGATTCCTTTCTCGCCCAGTTTTACGCCGACAAGCCGCCGCCGCGCCTCATTTTGCTTTCCCACGAAATCGAGAACCGCGGCGTGCTGGAGGAAGCCTTGCGTGAACGTTCCGGCCATGGCGTTGCGATCGCCGTGCCTCGAAAAGGAGAAAAACGTGATCTGGTCGAACAGGCACGGCGCAACGGCGGCGAGGCCTTGGGACGCAAATTGGCCGAGGCCGCCTCGCAGTCAAAGCTGCTCGCCGCGCTCGCCCTGGCCTTCGGCCTTGCCCGCCCGCCCCGCCGGATCGAGGTCTTTGACAACTCCCATATCATGGGAACAAACGCGGTCGGCGCGATGATCGTCGCTGGCCCGGACGGGTTCATAAAAACGCATTATCGGACGTTTAACATCCGTGATTGCGATTCGGCGCCGGGCGACGATTATGCCATGATGCGGGAAGTCCTGCGGCGGCGATTTGCGCGGCTCATGAAGGACCACCAAGCGGGGCCCGCGCAGGCAGGGAAGACCGGGACAGAGGGCGGCGGCAAGGCGGGCTTCCAAGAAAGGCCGGACCTCATCCTTGTAGATGGCGGCCAGGGGCAATTGGACGCCGCGCGAGATGTTTTGACGGAGCTTGGCGTCACCGGCGTGGCGGTCGCGGCGATCGCCAAAGGCCCGGATCGCGACGCCGGACGGGAGAGTTTCTTTATGGCCGGGCTTGAGCCGTTCAAACTATCCCCGCGCGATCCGGCGCTGTATTTCGCGCAGCGGTTGCGCGACGAGGCGCATCGTTTCGCTGTCGGAACCCATCGGGCGCGTCGCAAAAAGGAGTTCACCAAAAGCCCTCTCGACGAAATCCAGGGGGTCGGCCCAGCGCGCAAGCGAGCCCTTCTTCACGCTTTTGGCACCGCCAAGGCGGTTTCCCATGCGGCCCTATCCGATTTCGCCAAGGTTCCGGGAATAAATGCAACAACTGCACGGCTGGTCTATGATTTTTTTCACGAACGTGGCAGACAATAGGCTCACCACACGTTAACGGCAGCGCCGTTTAGGCGGGGCGGAGCCGGCGTTGCCTATTGACTGAGCTTTGGAAAGAGTATTTCCCCGGCGATGGCGATTTCAACCCTAGCAAGAATTCCGGACTTCGCCTTGAGCGTTCCGAATATCCTGACCTACGGGCGGGTCGCGGCGGTGCCGGCAGTGGCTGGCTGCCTCTTTTGGCCCGAGGTCGCATGGTTGCGCTGGGTCGCGCTCGGCATTTTCGTTGCCGCCGGAATCACCGATTTTTTGGATGGTTATCTGGCCCGCGCGTGGTCTCAGCAGTCGCGGCTCGGCCAGATGCTCGATCCGATCGCCGACAAGTTGCTCGTCTCCGCCGTCCTCATGATGCTCGTCGCCGATCACACCATCGCCAGCTATTCGCTGTCCGCGGCGATCGTCATTCTATGCCGGGAGATTCTTGTGTCCGGGCTGCGCGAGTTCTTGGCCGAGCTTAAGGTCTCGATCCCGGTGAGCAAGGTCGCCAAATGGAAGACGCTCCTGCAACTCGTCGCGCTCGGCTTTCTCATCGCGGGTCCTCCCGGCGACGCGATTGTTCCGGGACTGACGAAAACCGGCCTGTCGCTGCTTTGGCTTTCCGCGCTTCTCACGCTCTACACCGGTTGGGACTATTTGAAAGCGGGCTTGAAGGAAATTATCGGCGAGCCATCATGAAAGCCCTCTATTTCGCGTGGGTGCGCGAACGCATCGGCAAGGCCGAGGAAGAGATCGCGCCGCCCGATAACATCAAAACCGTGGCCGAACTCATGGGATGGCTCGGCGGCCAGGGGGAAAACTACGCCGCCGCCTTCGCGCATATCAAGACGATGCGGGCGGCGCTCGACCGCACCCATGTCAAGCACGACGCGGAGATCGGGGACGCGCGCGAAATTGCTTTCTTTCCGCCGATGACCGGGGGGTGAGGGCGTGGCGGCGCGGCTTGTCGTGCGGGTTCAGAAGGAGAGCTTCGATGTTGCGGCCGAAGCCGCCCGGCTGACGCAAGGGCGCACCGATATCGGCGCGCTGGTAAGTTTTACCGGGCTTTGCCGCGACGAAGGCGGCGCTTTGACGGCCCTCGAAATCGAACATTTTCCCGGCATGGCGGAAGAGGAAATAACCCGCATCGCTCGTGAGGCGGCTTCCCGCTGGCCGCTCGAAGCGATTCTCGCCGTGCACCGCTATGGTGTGATTTATCCAGGCGAGCCGATTGTTCTCGTGATTACGGCGAGCCAGCATCGCACTGAGGCGTTCGTGGCGGCGACTTTTTTGATGGATTATCTAAAAACCGAAGCACCGTTCTGGAAGAAGCCGCATTCGGCTGGCGGGGGCTCTTGCGATTGGATCGAGGCGAAGCCGCAAGACCGCGCCGCCGCGCAAAAATGGCGAGCCTGAGAAGTTTCCATAGGTCATTTTGAATCTCAGCGTTCCGCAATCTTGGGGCGCCAAATAGCGAACACAGCAACTGGCGCCGCAAAGCAGACGGTGGCGCGGAGACCACACCGGGCTCATACCTTCGCCCGCTTAGATCCCTACGAGCGTTCACGCGACGGCAAGATTAAGTGCACGGCAGTGCCCTGGCTGCTGCTCTCCCGCTCGACTTGGCCGCCGAGCTGGTGGGCGAAGGCGTCAACCAGGCGGCCGCCGAGCCCCGAACCGGCCCGTCGAGGATCGAACCCTTGGCCGTCGTCGGCGACCGTCAGGCGAAGCCCCCCCGGCACCCGCTTTAGCGTCACCGTGACCGTGCCCTGAGCCCCGCCCGGAAAACCATACTTGACGGCATTCGTCACAAGCTCGTTTACAATGAGCCCGATCGAAATCGCCCGGTCGGTCGGCAGAAGCTCGCTCTCGATGTCGGTCTTAAGCATGATGAACGCGTCGCCGTCCTTATATACTGATGCGATCAGGTCGCGGCATAACTCCTTCAGATACGCCGCCGCATCGACAGCCGCAACGGTGTCGGCTTCGCTTAGCTTTGAATAGAGTTGCGCGAGGGCCAGGATCCGACGCGAGACCCTCGCAAGCGCCGCTTTGCCATCGGAACTCTCGAGGCTCCGCGCTTCAATCATGACCATTGAAGCGATAAACTGCAGACTGTTCTTGACCCGGTGTGTCAGCTCTTGCAGCAGCATGCCGATACGCTCGTGCGCGGCCGCGTGATCGCGCTCAAGTCTCACGCGCTCGGTGGCGTCGTCGATCGCCAGGAGGATCTGTTGTATCCCGTTGCCAGGCTGGTAAACTTTGCGCGCGTTGAGCAGCATTATGCGCCGGCCAATTGACGGAAAGGAATGCTCGACTTCAAAGGCCTCGATGGTTTTTCGGTGAGAAATGATGGTCTCGAGCGCCATGCGGAGCTCGGGAATGTCCCACTGTCCGTTGCCGATCTCATAGAGCTTCCGCCCGATTGTATCCTCTGGCGCGACTGCGAATGTGTTGCAAAAGGAGCGGTTGGCAAAGCGGACGGTCAGATCGGGCTCAAGCACGAGCACGCCTTCGCGGATCGTCTCCACGAGATCCAGCGGGTCGACATTGCGCATCGCAGCGGCTCCCGTACACCTTCGGACGACGGGACTCACCTTCGACAGAAGTATACAGATGTTGCTAGAGAGCCTAAGTCAGCCTCCCATCAACCTTGGCTGTTAGCTCATTGAGGAGGGTGTTGTCGGTAATGTACATTACCGATTCTCGCATTTTATGTGTATGTTTTGGGAAGATGAAAAGTGACGCGCGTCCGGACCAGCTGATAACATTCACAAGACGTCCCCACGAGGCCCTGCCGGTCAAGGATCGTGACTTGCCGCCGGCCGCGCGCAATCAAGCCGGCATGTTCCAACTCCCGGGCAGCGTTGGTGATGGTTGGCCTCTGGACTCCCAGCATTTCGCCGAGCAGGTTCTGAGTGATCTGCAGCGTGTCATTGTCGCCGCGGTCACGCATCATCAGCAGCCAACGCGCTAGCCGTTGCTTGAGGCTGTGTGCACCGTTGCACGCAACCGACACCAGGACCTGCTCGAGAAAGGCTTGGGCGTAAGCGTACATGAGATTTCGGAAGGACGGCATCGACTCCATGGCCCGCGTGAACGCCGTGCGCGACATCTTTGCTGCGCCGCCCGGGATCTGGACGAGAAGCCGGACGGAAGACACCTTGGCACCGAAGACGGCTTGCACGCCCGTGCAACCCTCCCTGCCAATCGTTGCCATCTCAATGATGCCGCCGTCCGCATAAACCGCCACCACCGAGACGACACCGCAGTCGGGGAAGAAGACATGGTCGAGCGAACTATCGGCGTCGGTTAGGACCTGCTCGCGGTGGCAGGCAATGTGTTCAAGCTCCGGCATAAGCCGCTTGAGATTGGAGGCTGGCAGGGCCAGTAAAAGCCGGTTGCGGGGCCAATTTGATGAAGTACCCATACACTCTTAATGGCAACCGGTTTCCTCTGGTTGCACGGGGCTCCGGCGAAGTTTTGGTGACCCGCACGGCCAAGCAAAAGGTGGTGGCCACGATCGCGGTGGG
>JBQTKC010000428.1:0-21883 GCA_052386575.1 Beijerinckiaceae bacterium | reverse complement strand
TAGCTGCACTCCTACGCGCGCGCATCTTTTTAGCGTGAACAATCAGGCCAACGCAAGGGTGGCCCGCCGTTTATCCAGGGTAGGCAGGACGCATTCGAGATATGAAATATCCCGGTCCTTGCAAATCCGGCCAGGACGGCCGATGCCGGGCGCTCACGTGTAGCGCAAGGTCTGAAACATGCCCGCGTGCTGATGGTACAAAAGGTGGCAATGAAAAGCCCACCATCCCGGATTGCCGGCGTCGAATGCCACCGTCACGGCCGCTTTCGGAGGCACGAGCACCGTGTCGCGCACGGCGCCGGGAAAGCGTTTGCCGTCGATTGCGACAACTTGGAAAGAGTGGCCATGGAGGTGCATGGGATGCGGCATCATCGTTCGATTGATGAGCACAAGCTCCACTCTCTCGCCTTCGGCGACCGCTAGAGGCGGGACGTCCTTGTTCCAAACCACGTTATTGATGGTCCATTGGTAGCCTTGCATCGACCCTGTCAATTGCAACACATGCGTCCGGTCCGCCTTGCGTTCCAAAACGGGCTCGACGGCTCTCAATGAGCGCTCAAGATCGGGCGTGAGTGGAGGTGATGGCGCTTCCGCCATATCTGGAACGCGGACAATTTGCCCCGTCCCGGCACGGAGCACGATGCCGGTCTGCGCGCGCTCGCCTTCGAGCACCGCTAGCACCGGATAGGCGGCGGCAATTTTGGGAATGGTGAGCGCGATGTCCAGCCGCTGCGCGACGGCGATGGGGAAAGTGCGGCCGCGAACCGGCTGGACAGGTATCCCATCCACCGCGATGAGATCGCCTTCGAGCTGGCCGAGATCGAGGTGATAAGCGCTCATCGAAGAGGCGTTAATGAACCGCAGCCGCACCCGGCCGCCTTGCTCGACCTTGACAACTTCCGGATCGGCGAGAGTGCGGCTGTTGGCGAGAAAGGCATCGTAGCGAACATCGTTCAAATCCGGCGCGCTTTCCATTGCCGGCATGTCCGATCCGCGCATCTCCATGCCATGCGTGTCCGATCCGTGCATCTCCATGCCATGCATGTCCATGGCAAGGGTTTGGCGCGCCTGGAGCCGCGCAAGGATCTCATCCGGCGGGGTGAAGCTGAAGTCGCCGAGCATGACCACGACTTCCTGCTGGCTCGGGTCTTCGCCGCCATCCCTGATGATCAGCGGCGCCGATAGCAAGAGCTGCTCCTGGAAGCCATAATGTGCGTGCATCCAATAGGTGCCGCCGCGGCGCAAAGGAAAATCGTAGCCGGCGCTGCCGCCTGGCGGAATTGCTGGTCCAGAAATGTCCGGGACGCCGTCTTGCCGCCAGGGCGGCGTGAGTCCATGCCAGTGGAGCAGGCTCGGCTCGCCGATATGGTTTTCGACCCGGACGCGAAACGGCTTGGACACATCGGTAGTGATCCCGAAGGTTCCGTCCGGTTGACGGATGCAAAATACGGAGGCGGACTTGCCGTTCACCTCAATCTCGCGGCGCTCAATTCGCAGCACTACTGGCGCGGCGCCGCCCGTCTGGGCGCCAACCCGCGATATCGCCGAAGCGGCAATACTCCCGGCTAAAAAGTTACGGCGCGACAGCATGAAATCCTCCGATGCGGGCCTATTGCGGATTCTCCAGGCTAAATGTTTCGGATGTCTCGTCATAGGCAAAAAGTTCACCGTAGCGGCCCCAGTTCACCACGCTCTTCAAGGTCCGGTCGGCATAGTCCTCGGACATGTAATCCTCGAGTTCTTCCAAGAAGCGGACCGCGCGGGCGGTATGGGATGGGCGCTCGTCGAGGACCAGTTTTATCCGCGCGGCAAGCGGCAAATAGGTCAGAAGATGATCGCCGAAGAGCTTTTTGCGCACATCGACATCCGCTTCGGCGAAGCGGTGTCCATGACCGGTGAGTTTGATGTCGCCTTCCTCGATCTCGGCAAAGCGCAGCAATTGCAAGGTTTCGGCCACCGGAAAAAGCTCGTCGACTTCCATTTGCAAGCTGTCGGCGAGCGCCGGAAGATCGGCGCGGCCCAAATAGGGTTCGGCGGCGATTTCCTCGATCATGCCGGCGAGCGTGTTGGTCGAGACGCGCGGCAGGGCCATGCCAAAGCCAAGACCTGGAAGCGCCACGTCGCGGCCCGGCGCGACCGGTTCCGGCCGCTTGGTCATGAGCGCGTAGATCTTTTCCACCAATTGGCGGAATTCGGAATCGAGCCGGTCGCGCGGATGCTGCAGCCTGACCTGAATTTCGGCGGCGATCCGGCCGGGATTGCTCGACAGCACGATGATACGGTCGCACATCAGCACCGCCTCCTCGATGTTGTGGGTGACCATGAGGATGCTCTTGATCGGCATGCGTCCCTCGACCCAGAGGTCGAGAAGGTCGGTGCGCAGGGTCTCCGCGGTGAGCACGTCGAGCGCCGAAAAAGGCTCGTCCATCAAGAGAATATTGGGGTGGACGACCAGTGCCCGCGCGAAGCCCACCCGCTGGCGCATGCCGCCGGAAAGCTCCTTCGGGAAGGCAGACTCGAAACCGTCGAGCCCGATGAGGTCGATCGCTTTCAACGCGCGCTGGCGCGCTTCGTCCTTGGGCGTCTGTTTGGCCCTGAGGCCAAGTTCGACATTGGCAAGCACGGTCAGCCAGGGAAACAGCGCAAAACTCTGAAACACCATGGCGACGCCATCGACCGGACCTTCTACCTTCTGGCCAAGATAGTTCACCTCGCCGCCCGACGGGAAAATGAGTCCCGAGGCGATGCGCAGGAGCGAGGATTTGCCGCAGCCGGAGCGGCCGAGCAAGCCGACAATTTCGCCTTCTTTCAGATCGAGCGAAACATCGTCAAGGACCGCCGGCCCCAGCTCGCCCGATCCGGTCTGGTAGCATTGCGAGATGTTTCTAACTTCAAGCAAGGTCTTTTTGCTTGCTAGGGAAGTCCGTGCAAGGCTGTTTTGCATGAAAGCACCTCAATCGAGCCGCAAGCGCCGTTCGGCGAGGTTATAAAGCGGGCGCCAAAAAAGGCGGTTGAACATGATGACGAAGATCGACATGACCGCGACGCCGAGCACGATCTTGGGATAATCGCCATCCGCGGTCGCCTTGGCGATATAGGCGCCGATCCCTTGCGCCGACACCGTATCGTTGCCCCATTTCACGTATTCCGCGACGATCGACGCGTTCCACGATCCGCCCGAGGCGGTCAGCGCGCCTGTCACGTAATAAGGGAAAATGGCGGGGATGATAACGCTCTTCCACCAGTCCCAGCCGTGAATGCGAAAATTCGCGACCGCTTCCTTGAGGTCGTTTGGAAACGCCGAGGCGCCGGCAATGACGTTGAAAAGAATGTACCATTGCGTGCCGAAGATAATCAGAAAGCTAAGCCAGATATTGGGGTTTAGGGAAAATTTCAAAATTAGAACAACGGCGGCGGGGAAAATAACGTTCGCCGGAAATGCCGCCAGGAATTGCGCCAGAGGCTGCACTTTCTCGGCGAGCGCCGGCCGTAGGCCAATCCAGATTCCGGCCGGCACCCAGACCAAGGTCGCAAGCGCCATGAGCAAGACCACACGCGTCATGGTGAATATTGTATAGAGCACGCTTTGCCAAAAATCGCTCCAGCTGAGTGCCTGGCGCACGTAATCGACGATGAGCCACGAGGCCCAAACCGTGCCGAGACCGATTGAAGCTACCCATAGGATGTCGATCACGCGGCTTAGCGCCGGGCTTTCCGGCACAAAGCGGGAAGAACGAATTGGAAGCTCCATGCGCAAAAGCGCTATGGATCTCAACGTTTGGGCTGGAGCGCGCACCGACGCGCGCAGCCAGCGTGTCCTGGCGAAGACATTCGCCACGAAAGATTTTTCTTGGACCTGACCGGCCGAAAGTTCGACTCGAAATCGCGCCGCGAAGGCGACCAGCGGCCTGAACAACAATTGGTCATAAGCAAGGATCACGGCCAGCATGGCAACAATCGCCGCGAAAACCGCATCAATACGTTTGTCCTCGATGGCGAGCGCGAGATAGGAGCCGATGCCGGGCAATCTGATGGTCGTGTCGCCAACCGAAATCGCTTCGGACGCGACGACGAAAAACCAGCCGCCCGACATCGACATCATCGTGTTCCAGATGAGCCCGGGCATCGCGAAAGGCGTTTCCAGTTGCCAGAACCGCTGCCACCCCGAAAGTCCGAAACCACGTGCAACTTCGGAGAGGTCGCGCGGAACGCTTTGTAGCGACTGGTAAAAGGAAAAGGCCATGTTCCAGGCCTGCGAGGTGAAAATCGCGAAGACCGCCGCGCATTCGGCGCCGAGGATCGAGCCGGGAAAGAGCCCAAGAAAAAAGGTCACCGTGAACGACAGAAAGCCGAGGATCGGCACCGATTGCAGGACGTCGAGCAAGGGAATGAGGACGAGCGCGGCGCGCCGGCTTTTGGCGGCAAGCGTTGCGTAGACGAATGTGAAGACGAGCGAGGCGGCGATCGCGGCGAACATCCGCAACGTCGTGCGAAACGCATAATAAGGCAAGCGCATATAGTCGAGCGAAACGGCCATCGATTCGGGCGCCGCCAGCGGCAAGGTGATCCGGCGGGCAACGTGGGTGACCGCGATGAAGGCGGCCAGAATCAGGGCAAACGCGAAAAGATCGTATAGGTTGGGAAGCGCCTTGCGGCCGAGCGAGGTGAAGGCGACGAATCTCGAGAGCATGGCGGCCTTAACGAAGAGTTTTGCGGGCGAGTTTGGCGGTGAAGCACATGCGGAAAGGCGGACCTCTGGCCGGGGCCGGGCGGAAACCGCCAGGTCCTTATTACGCTCGTCGAGACAGATGAAAAATAGATGACAGCAAAAACAGCGGTGCGCGTTTGCCGCCACGGGTTCGAAGAGTCGACGCGGATTTATCCGGGGGTCCGGGGGGTAGCGCCATGTTAATCAAAACGAACGCGTGACTGCAGGACGGCCGTTTTTTTGACTTTTTAACGACATATTACGGATTATGGAATAATTTGACGCTTCCACGGTCTGGTGCTTACGTCGATGCGATACTTACCTCGCCGCCTTTTCCCGCCCGCTGCATATTTTGGGCTCGGCCTCGCGCTGTTCGCCACCGGCTGCGCGGGCGGCGTCACCGGCGAAAATCTCTTCCCGAGACCTTCGGATTACGAAGTGAGCGGAATCGACGTCTCCAGATATCAGGGCGATATCGATTGGAATAGCGTGCGCGCCGCAGGCGTTCGATTCGCCTGGATAAAGGCGACCGAGGGCGGCGACCGCGTCGACGAGAAATTCGCCCAGAATTGGGCCGCGGCGAAAGCCGCGGGCGTGCAGCGCGGCGCCTATCATTTTGCTTATTGGTGCAGGCCCATGGAGGAGCAAGCGGCGTGGTTTACGGCGCATGTCCCAAGTGATCCGGACTCCTTGCCGCCGGTGCTCGATGTCGAATGGAATGGGCACTCGAAGACGTGCCCCAAGCGCATCCCGCGCGCCGCCGCCTTGGCCGAAATGAAAATCATGCTTGCCGCGATGGAAAAGGCCTATGGCAAAAAGCCGGTGATCTATACGTCGATCGATTTCCATCGCGACGTGATGCAAGGGGAATTTTCCGATTACCCGGTCTGGGTCCGCAGTGTGAAATGTCATCCTTCGCTTAGATATGCCAATCGCCGCTGGCATTTCTGGCAGCATACCGCCGAGGGCCGTGTCCCCGGCATTCGCGGGAATGTCGATCGCAACGCCTTCAACGGTTCGATCAAGGATTGGCAGGCTTGGCTCGCCGTCATCAAGGCGCCCGGCGCACGCGGCGCTTGAACGCGAAGAGAGGCGCGCGCCAGCGGCCGTTCGTACCGGAAGTACGCCTCAACAGCTCTTGAGGGGCGGCTTGTTTTTGCGGCCAAGATCCCAGAGATAAAATCCAAATGCGGCCGCCAAAATGATGCCGGAAACGATGTAAACGATGATCCATTGACGTGTTGCCTCCCCCACGGTGATGCCTAGCCGGCCTGACATAACCATGTCCTTGGCGTCCCTTACTGTCACGAGGACCGCGTAGTTGCCCGGCTTATCGAAATTGGCCGGAACGGTGATGACTCCCCTCGGGTAATTTTTCGGTGGCAAATAAGCCAGCGTGACCGGATCGAGATTTTCGCTCGCCTCCGTGGCATCGCCTTCGGTGTCCCGCACGACGCGAACCTCCGTCGTCATGTCCCGAAGTTCATTCGAATTCGAGCTGATCGAAACCAGGGCGGGTCCGGGAAAGGGGATGTCCTTGCACGAATCCTCCGTTGCGCCGGATAGATAGACCGACACTTGCATCTCGTGCATTCCGGCCATCAGCATGCAGCCCATATCCATGTTCATATCCATGAAACTTGTATTCTGTGCCTGCGCTCGCGCTCCCAGCAGCACAATCGCGAAGCACAGAGCTACCGCCAGCCGGCCAATCCCAATCATATGTCATTCCTCGGTTATTTGTCCGTCGCCTGGAGCCGCTTGACCGGCGGATCAATAAAGGCCAGGCGCCCGCCATTGCGCTTATGCCGCCTAAGTACCTGTTCCGGCCAGTGGCGGCCGGCTTGCCGGAAAATCCTCCAGCGGGATCGGCTCGATGACGGATTTTTCGATCCCGCGAAGGCGTAAGCTTTCCGTAAGTTCTGGGACTGGCGCCAATTCTCCCGTGAAGACCGCATAATTTGGCGCCGCCGATGCCTCATTTGACGCCGGAAAACCGAGGTGCTCGCGCAGAACCTGGCCAACTCGCCGGGCGATGGCCGGGGCTGGATCTATCCATGCCACGGGCCACGGCGCGAGCCGTTCGAAATGCCTCAGTAGCAAAGGATAATGCGTGCAGGCAAGCACGATGCAATCCGTGCGGAGCTTTTTAGACGTCACGAAAGCGGGTGCGATTTCCCGCGCGATCGCCGCGTCCGAAACTCTTTTCCCATGGAGGAACGCTTCGGCAAGAGGCGCAAGCAGGCGCGAGCCAGCAAGGGTAACGGTGCAATGGGCGGCATAGGTGCGCACCAATTCGCGCGTATAATCGCGCGCAACGGTGCCAGGTGTCGCCAAAACGGAGATAAGCCCCGAGCGCGATTGGCTCGCGGCCGGTTTGATCGCGGGCACCGTGCCGATAAAAGGGATTTTTGCGAACCTTGTGCGCAGGTGCGGGAGCGTCAGCGTGGACGCGGTATTGCAGGCGATGACAATGGCGTCGGGGCCGCAGCGGGCGATCAAGCGATCCGTTACCGCCAAGACCCGCGCGACCAAGGCGTCTTCCTCCAGTTCGCCATAGGGGAAAGCGGCGTTATCCGCGGCGTAAATTATTTGCGCGTCGAGAAGCAGGCGAGCCACCTCTCCGCAAACGGTCAGGCCGCCGAGGCCCGAATCGAAGACCAGAATTTTGGGCGCGCGCGACATTGGTAACGCCAACGAAACCGCAAGATTGTCCGATCTTAGGATCGAACATAGGGAGCGAGCAGCATCGCGGAGGATCAAGGCAGATTTTGGTTAATGGCTGGTTGCACCGGAAATGTCCGTAAAAGTGAACCCTCGGCAGGCTCGAGCCCGGCCACGCCGCCGATCGTTGCTTGCCGGCACGCCGCGATCCGTTCACCCAGCCTGGGCAGTTGCCAAGAAGACAATGCGATCAAGAGCGAGCTTTTTGGCCGTCAAACGTAGGGTTTATCCCTTGGATCGCGTCGCGCAATCGCAAAAGTTAACTTCGCTGAAACCTTAACGGCGTCTTATCGCGCCGTTGGGATCGTGGAGTTGGCTCATGGACTGGCGGGAGTGGGACGCGATGCGCACAACGCGAACCCGCGAGTTGGATCTTGGCTTGGTTTTCGAGGCAGCCGCCGCCCGGAAACGGTGGTTGATTGGGTTGCTGCTCGCCGCACTGGTTCTCATCGGCGCCGTGCTTTGCCTTCAACCGCCAATGTATCGCGCCGAAACGCAGGTTCTGATCGGCCCGAGGCAAGCGGGGTTTATCGGCTTGCGGTCGAGCGTTGCCCTTATACATGGCGCGGGTGGTTTTGCCGCCTCGAGCCAGGTGCAGCTTATTGCGTCGCGCGATCTCGCCCGCCGGGCGATCAAGGATCTTAGGCTCGAGGACAATCCGGAATTCGACCCGGTGACGAGGGGCCTCGGACCGGGTTTGCGCGCCCTCATCTTTCTCGGCATCATGCGCGATCCCGCGCGCGAAAGCCCGGAGGACCGAGTCCTCGAAGCCTATTCCGACCGCCTGCGGGTGAGCAGGCCGGGCAGGGAGGGCCTCGTCACAATCGCCTTTCAGTCCGAGGACCCTGAACTTGCCGCGAACGCCGCCAATCGCATCGCCGAACTCTATCTTGAAATGCGCGCCGGCGCCACGCGTGCCACCGAACTGCCGCGCAACACGGCCGCGCGCATTGTTTCGCGCGCGGCCGCGCCGCAACATCCGCTTTACCCAAGCCGAGCCTTGCTGGTTTTTTGGGGGACCGCGATGCTTGTCGCGGGCTTCGGCGCATTGGCCTCGTCCGCGTTGCCGCGCGGGCGGCCTCTCCGCGCGGAGACGCCTGTTGAACAGCCCCGCGCGCTCGGCGAGGTTCGCGTTTTCGCCCGTTTCAAGGATGCAGCGGGGCTAAGTCCGCGATCAAACCCGAACTTAGATCCGCCGCCGGCGCTAGAGGGGGAAACAGGGGCCGATGACCCAGACGATGGGCAAGTCATGACCAAGATCGCGAGGCGCATCCTGGCTACTCCCTCGCGCGGCACGCAAGCGATTAGGCAAGGTATCCGGATTGTCGCGACGAGCCTTGAAACACAAAGCACGGCGTCTTGCGTGATGCTCGGCATTGCCCGCGATCTTGCCCGCGAAGGACGTGCGATCGCCATCTGCCTCGATGAGTCCGCTCCATTGCATTTGGCGCGTTCCGCCACCGGCGCGCCGCATTGCGATTTGCCGGGCAATGAACGGGCGCTCGGTGATCTTCTTGCCGGAACGGCCACTTTCGCCGAGGTCATTTGCCGCGACCCGGCCTCGCGGCTTCATTTTCTACCGGTTGGACGCAACAGCGAGCTCGATCTACACGAATTCGCAAAAGTGCATGATGCCTTGGCCGGGATCTATGATTTCATCATGACGATCGCGCCGCCTCTTGACTTGAACGGCGTCGCTTTGGCGCTTGCCGCAAAAGCCGATATCGTCCTGCTGGCGGCGCCGGGAGAGCCGCGCGCCGGCGCCGCTTTCGAAGCCGAGCGGCAATTGACCGAAAGCGGCGCGCGCGAGGTCTTGCTCATCGGCCTGCCTGCCTTGTCGCCGCAAAGTTTTGGGCTGGACGCGGCTTGAGAACGAACGGAAAGGCGAGGTCACGTTCCCGGATCGGGTTTTTCCGCCCACCTGACCGGCGGCATCATCGCCATGCTCCTCGCCAAGCGAGAGCTGCCTCCCAAAGCGCCGTAACAAGTCCGGGCGTGTGCC
Organism: Beijerinckiaceae bacterium; assembly: GCA_052386575.1. Classification (GTDB taxonomy): domain Bacteria; phylum Pseudomonadota; class Alphaproteobacteria; order Rhizobiales; family Beijerinckiaceae; genus Methylocapsa. The sequence continues at coordinate 12,449 of JBQTKC010000428.1, read as the reverse complement.
GCGGCGGACGCGTCCGCGCCAGAGCCTTGACCGCGAGCGCATGGATTGACACGAATACGATCGTCCCGCTCGCGCCGGCGAATTTGCGGGGCGCGCTCCGGCGCATTTTAACTCCATTTTCGGCTTGCGGCATGGCGCGCATGGACATTGGCCCCGCTGGCGTTTATGGCTTTCGCCTTGCCGGCGGCGAAGCGCGCGCGCTCATTTGGCCGCAAGCGTCAGTGCAGCGAATGAACCTTCAAGCAAAGACCATTACAAGCCCCTGTACCGGTATCTGCACGATGGACGGAGCCCTCGGCTTTTGTCTTGGCTGCGGCCGCACAGCGGGCGAAGTCGCCGAATGGGCTTCGGCCGGCGACGAGCGCCGTAGCGCGATCTGGGCCGTCCTGCCGGTGCGCGTCGAGGCGCTCGGCATTTCCATTACCCGCCTGCCGTGGCGGCAAGACCAGATTACGGAGTTCGCAGCAGAAAGCCTGCGCCAAAAATCCGGCGCCTGGGCGCTGGGACGCTACGGCGCGACCGCCGAATTCGTTTGCGATCATGACGAACCGTGCGAGGTGTCCGTAACCGGCGAGACAATTACCGCGATTACGGGCCGCGGCGCGCTGCAACTGACAATTGGCGAACGCGTGCGAGCATTGCGGCTGCGAGCATTTGACAACCAGCACGGCTATCGGGCCATTTTTCTTGTCGTCTCGAAGGCGAGGGTAACTTTGCCGGTTGCAACAACTCTTACCCTGCTTGGCCGCGACGAGGGCGCCATCTTGCCCGAGTGCCGAAACGAACCTTGGTTCGATCTAGGTCTCGGGCGGGACGACCTCCGGTTCTGTGTCCGGGGGTCATCGGCGGACCTGCTGGACACCCTGAACCAAGCGTCGGGCCTGCCGCTTTTAGAAGTCTTGCAAGCCGCCGGAGCCTTGATCGTGAAGCACAGCCCGGCAAGGGTCGTTGAAACGCCCTTGGGGCGGGCGGAGATTTACACTCCCATTCCGCCACCCGGCGGGCAAACGCCCGATGGACCTCATACACATCTGGTGCCCGGCCATTTGGAAAGCGGCCGGGCCACGCCGCCGGGCATTGATCTGCCGCCGGTCTACGCCCTTGGCGCAACGTTCTTTCCGCGCGGGATCCGCGGCGATAGTGAGCCTTGCCGCGCCGGCTGATCGCAGTCTTTCATGCCGGCGCACAATCCTTCCTTTTTGCATTCGAGGAATTCCGCATGGGCGAACCATCGGCCAAAGCCGCTACACTGAACGCGGCAAAAGACGCAAGGCAACCGGGACCTTATCGCGGCGTGGCGATTTGGCTTTGGAGCCTCGCCGCCCTCGTCTTTTTGATGGTGATCGTCGGCGGCGCGACGAGGCTCACGGAGTCTGGCCTGTCCATTACGCAATGGAAGCCGCTGGACGGCGTCGTTCCGCCGCTGAGCCAAACCGAATGGCTGGCCGAATTCGAGAATTATAAGAAGATACCGCAATATGCGCAGCTCTTTCCGGACATGGATCTGAGCGGGTTCAAATTCATTTTTTTCTTTGAATGGAGTCATCGGCTCTTGGGCCGCTTGATTGGCGCGGCGATGGTGCTGCCGCTGATCTTTTTCTGGGCGAAAGGGCTTCTGCCCCCCGGATTCAAGCCAAAACTTCTGGGCGTTCTAGCGCTCGGCGCCTTGCAGGGGGCAGTTGGCTGGTGGATGGTCAAGTCAGGCCTAACGGAACGCGTGGAAGTTGCCCAGGAGCGGCTTGCGATTCATCTCCTGCTCGCTTCGGTGACTTTCGCCGCGCTGGTTTGGCTCGCTGCTTCGCTGAAGCGCCGTACCGCTGAAATCGCGGGGCAGAGAGTTCTGGGGCTGCGGTGGTTTGCCGGAGGCATTGTCTTGCTCGTGTTGCTGCAAATTGGGCTCGGCGGCCTCGTCGCTGGCCTGCGCGCCGGGCGCGCGTTCAACACTTGGCCGCTGATCGAGGGATATTTTTGGCCGCCACTCGATAAATTGACTTTTCTCTCGCCCCTTTGGCGGAATTTCCTCGACAATATTTTGCTGGTCCAGTTCCAGCACAGGATGGTTGCCTATGCGTTATTGGTGCTTGCTTTGGCGCAGGCACTTTATGTGTCGCGGGCCGCCGCGGGGAGCCGGGCGGCCCGGCGCGCATGGGCGCTCGCCTTGCTCGTTGCCATGCAAGCTGCAATAGGCATCGCGACGCTTGTCTTAGTGGTTCCGCTCTGGGCCGGGCTTTTGCATCAGGCATTTGCCATGATCGTTTTGGGGATGGCGGTCGCGCACGCGCAGGCGCTTTCGCAGGCGCGTTAACGAGGCTCGCTCGACGCTTTTCCGATGGCCAGGCTCCCGTACTCGATTTTTGGGCAGCGGTTCAATGGTTCGCCTTGTGAAGCGGGGTGCGCTTATGACGTTCGCCTTGACCCGTAGGGAATGGGTGCGTAAAAGGAGCGCCAACGAATACGCAAGCCCGGCGGTTGCGGGCAATCTTGCGCTTATTTGCCACGGAATCCCAAATGTTTGGCAAGACCTTTTCCGCCAAGGCGGCGGACATCGAAAAAAAATGGGTATTGATCGACGCCAAGGGGCTTGTCGTCGGACGGCTCGCCTCGCTGATCGCCTTGCGGCTGCGCGGCAAGCACAAGCCGGCGTTCACGCCGCATGTCGACGATGGCGATAACGTCATTGTCGTCAACGCCGAAAAAGTGGTTCTGACCGGGCGCAAGCGCGAGCAGAAAATTTACTATCACTATACCGGCTTTCAGGGCGGCATCAAGGAACGTTCGGCCAAATTCATTCTAGAAGGCCGGTTCCCCGAACGTATCGTCGAAAAGGCGGTGGAGCGGATGCTCCCGCGTGGTCCGCTCGGCCGCCAGCAGCTCGGCAATCTGCGCGTCTACAAGGGAGCCGAACATCCGCATGCCGCACAACAGCCGGTGACGCTCGATGTCGCGAGCCTCAACCGCAAGAACGCGAGGCTCGTCTGATCATGCCCGAAATTTTGGCTTCGCTTCAGGATTTGAAGGGCGCGCCTGCGCCTGCTCCCGAGGCAGCTCCGCACTATGCGCAAAAGCTCGATGCGCAAGGTCGCGCGTACGCCACCGGCAAACGCAAGGACGCGGTCGCGCGGGTCTGGATCAAGCCCGGCCCCGGCAAAGCCCTGGTGAATGGGAAGGCGCTCGACTCCTATTTCGCGCGCCCCGTGCTCAGGATGATCCTGCGGCAGCCGCTTAGCGTCGCCAAGCGCACCGGCCAATATGATTTGACGGTCAGCGTGGCGGGCGGCGGCCTCTCCGGCCAGGCGGGCGCCGTGCGCCACGGTCTTGCCAAGGCGCTCGTTAATTACGAGCCGGACCTGCGCCCCGTTCTCAAGAAGGAAGGTTTCTTGACCCGCGACCCGCGCGTCGTCGAGCGCAAGAAATACGGCAAGAAGAAGGCCCGCCGGAGCTTCCAGTTTTCGAAGCGCTGAGCCGTCGCTAAGTTTCTCGTTAAGCTCGAGGCGGCCACAGGCGATGCGCGCGCTCACCAAGTGGGATTAAGCCGTGCCATCAAGCTATTTCGCTTTAGGCTCTGCGCGCTCGACGCGCTCCCGCGCCCGCACGAAAGCGCGCAAGACGGCATTGATCCGGGTTTGGTAGCCGGGACCCTGCGCCCGAAACCAGTCCAGCACATCGCTATCTAAGCGAATGTGGACGCCTTGCTTACGCTTTGGCAGGCCGGTTTCAACCGCGCTCTCCCAGTCTTTTGGCAAATGGCCGTCGTCCTCCTCCGCCAGGCGGTCTGCGTCTTGTTGCGTAAGGGCGCGAACGCGCCTCCAATCCGTGCGGCTCTCCCCGCGCGCAAGCATGTTTTGAACTTCCTTAGCCGTAGCGCGTGTGATATGCTTGTCTTTCTGCATTTCTCGCCCTCCTGAGCGAGATCAGCCGTACGGCGTTGTTGCGCTCGGTCCAGACCACGGCGACAAAGGTTTCAGCCAAAATACCAACGGTGACTACCCGCTCCTCGCTGTTGCGTGGGGATGGATAAGTAACGACTGGACGGCCATCGAAAAGATGTACCGCGTCAAGGAGATCGAAACCGTGCTTCTTGAGATTTGCCTCCCGCTTGGTTTCGTCCCACTCAAACAGCATCAATTAATGTATCAACATTTGTGTAGACAATTCAAGTCTCTACGTGGCGGCAAAAAACTCGCGCGGCTTCCCAAGGCTGCCGCCGGAGCGTCCAGTTTGCGAAGCGCTAAGTTTCGCGAAGCACTATTTAAGGGTCAAGGCAGCCACTAGCGCGTTTCGATGACGCGCGCCTTCGGAGCCTGTTGCCAAAACCTCGCTGCCGTCCTTGGAACTTGGAGGCGGCTGCCCGCATCTCAGTAATTTTCCGTCTCCTGGGCTTGCCGAAGGGTCAATCGACCCGAGCAATCGGCTGCGCCGCGAAACCGGTCGCGTCATGGCTGGCGCGTCGCGACCCTCGGCGCGTTGGGCGCTTTGAGAACCAATCCGTCAATGCGGTCGCGTTCACGCTTGAAATTGGCGAGCATGCGGCCGTCGAATTCGCGCGTGCGGGCGAGTTTGACGCGCATCGGATCGACGAAATGGCCGTTCACCATGATTTCGTAATGGAGATGCGGCCCGGTGGCGAGGCCGGTCTGCCCGAGATAGCCGATCACCTGGCCTTGCCGCACATGGGCGCCTCCCTTCGTCCCGCGGGCAAACCCGGACATGTGATTATAGGTCGTGATGTAGCCGTTGGCGTGTTGAATTTCGATGCGGCGGCCATAGCCTAAATCCCAGCCCGCCGCTGTGACCGTGCCACTGCCAGCGGCAAAAATGGGCGTGCCGGCGGGCGCCGCCCAATCGACTCCCGTGTGCGGGCGGTAATAGCCGAGAATCGGGTGGTATCTGATCCCGAAGCCGGAGGTCAGCCGGCCTCCGACAATTGGCATGCGAACCAGGAATTTGCGCGTCGAGCGGCCGTCTTGATCATAGTAATCGGCAATACCGTCATCCGGCGATTGGAAACGGTAGAAGCGGAACAACTCGTTGTGGGCTACGATCGCCGCATAGAGAAGCTCGTGGTGTCCCTCGCTTTCCTCGCTTTCGTCGTAAAACGCCTCGAATGAATCGCCGGCGGTCACGGCTCCTTGAAAATCGACGTCATTGGCGAAAATCCGGACGAGATCGTCGATGACCGGACGCGGAATTTCCTGTTTTAGCGCGGTTTCGTAAAACGAATCGTATAGCCGCATGCCTCCCGCGTCATTGCCATCGTCGCTATCGTCCCGGCTCGGCCGCTTGGCGTGACGCGGCGGGGTGACCTGGACATAGCCGCCGCGATCGTTGATTGCGATGTTGGTTTCCAAGGTTTCGCCGGAATAAACCGAAAGGCGCGCGAGCTTCATGTGGACGCCAGAGCCGTCGAGGTCGGCGAAGAGCAGCTTGAGGCGCGCCCCTTCGGCCACCGCGGCCTCGCCCCGCGCGACGCCGAAAGCGGCGACAATGCCGGCGACCTCGTCCCTTGTCAGCCCGGCGCCACGCAGTACGCCTTCAAGCTTCTCGCCGTGGCGGACCACAACCATGCGCTCTTCCATTTGCGTCGGCTGTGGGGCTGGCGGCGAGCGCCCGACATTGGACACGTTTTCGGGGACCATTCGCACTTCGATCGTGGAGAAAGGGGCCGACGTGATCGACGACGCGGGATTGGCATAGGCAAGAACGCCCGGAAGATTGGCGCGCGACGTCCGCATCAGCAGAAGTTGCGGCGGCAAGGGCAGCGGCTTGGCGCCCGCCGCGAGCGTGTTTTTTACCTGCTCGGCGACCTGGGCCTGGACCTCCTCCATCGATAGAGCGGCAGATCCCGAAAACGCGGCATTTCCCAGATCTAGGGTCGACCACGAGATTTCCGCATCGTCCTGAACCGGATCCTGCACGGCATCCATCGGAGCGCGCGCGTCGGCAAGAACCTTCAGCGGATTAAATGGAGGAACATCCTCGGAGAGGCCTAGGCTGGCCAAGGTTAGCGTGGTCTGGACATGGAGGAAGGTGTGGACCTTGACGACCTCCTTGTCGCCGAATCTGAGCGTCGTCGGCGCCTGAAAGCTCTGCTTTCCGGCGACGATATCGACCGCCTTGACAAGACGATCGCCCTTGCGCGGATTAACGCCGAAATCGAGGTTGATCTCCTTGCGCTGCGAGAGCGAGGGCGTCGGCGCCTCGGCGAAATATGTTTGACGCCCAAGCGCCGCGTAGATCGCCGACCCGATGAGCGCGGCGCCGGAAAGGCCCGTTAGCAGAGTGGCGGATAACCAGCGCAGCGAGACCCGCCGTCTGTCAAAGGAGGCGTGGCGGACGCCAGCGGCTTCAATGGCAGGATCGACTCCAAACTCGATTTTGGCGCGCAACTGGGCCGGCTGAAGGTAGACGCCGGGACTTCTAATCTGCACCGCCGCGTCCATCGTCATAGCGTTGCTTCGATCCTGGAAACGGCGGCGCCAGTTTTCAAGCGGATGAACCCGCGCTGCGTGATATTGGAGTGAGCGCGCGCGCAAAGGTCCATCGGAAGGCCTCTCGAATTTCCCGGCCGGAAATTCACGCTCCGGCGAATAGAGCTCAGATGTTTGATAAAGGAACGCGTGGCCGGACGGATGACCGTAACCGCTACGTTACGACGAGTGCCCAATTGAACGTTTTGAAAATGGCTCAAATACGGCGTAGCTCACGAAGGTTGCGCCGGACATGTGGTGGTGGCAAATGGAAGCAATTCGTCGGCGCCCTCGGCGGCAACGGGAGGGCGTGGAAGCTGCGCCGCACCGTGTTGCGCGCGAGAGTTCGACTGCCGGCGAAGGCGCCTCTGCCACGCCGTTGGCAGCTGGCGCGGCGGCGGCGGCAATCGAGAGCCTGCAAGTCTCTGCTGCCGCGCGGAAAGAAATAATTTTTCGGCTCGATGCCGTATTCCGCCTTGCAACGAACGCCGCGACGTTTTGCTCACTATGGAGAAGCCCGCTAGCCCCGAGAGACTACGCCAATTCGGTTTGCGCGAAGTTGCAAAGACCCATTTGACCGATGCGTAGCGTGCTATGGCATGGCGATGAACGTGGCCAAATCTTCACCCAATGCCGCCAACGGAGCCTATCGCTTTTGCGTCGCCCCGATGATGGCATTAACGGACCGGCATTGCAGGTTCTTCCATCGCCTGTTGTCGCGCCGCGCAAGGCTTTACACCGAGATGTTGGCGGTTCACGCGGTCCTGCACGGCGAGCGGGCCCGTTTGCTCTACTTCGACGCGGCGGAGCATCCGGTTGCGTTGCAGCTCGGCGGCTCCGATCCGGCCGAGCTGGCGGCGGCGGCAAGAATTGGCGAAGACTACGGTTTCGACGAAATCAATCTCAATGTTGGTTGTCCCTCCGAGCGTGTGCAGGACGGTGCGTTCGGCGCTTGTCTGATGCGCGAGCCGGAACTGGTTGGCGATTGCGTCGCGGCGATGAAAGCGCGGGTTGCCGTGCCGGTCACCGTCAAATGCCGCACGGGCGTCGACGAACAGGATCCGGAGGCGGCGCTTAATATCATGGCCGGAACAGTCATGGCCGCCGGTTGCGACGCGTTGATCGTGCATGCCCGAAAGGCCTGGCTGAAAGGCCTGTCGCCAAAAGAGAACCGCGACGTGCCGCCGCTCGATTACGGTCTCGTCCATGCGCTAAAGCAGCGCTTTCCCAATGCCCAGGTGGTCCTCAACGGCGGCCTCGCTTCACTCGCTGAGATGAGCGCCGAACTCGATCACGTCGATGGCGTGATGGTGGGCCGCGCCGCCTACCAAAGCCCGGCGCTGCGCTTCGATGCCGATCCGTTTTTCTTCAACGAGGCGGCGCCGTTTGCGAGCCCGGCGGCGGCGGCCGGGGCATTTATTCCCTATGTCGAGGCGCGTCTTGCCGAAGGCGTTCCGCTGCACGCGATGGCACGGCATCTCCTGGGGCTTTTCAATGGCGTCCCGGGTGCCCGACGGTGGCGGCGCCATCTCGCGGTGGAGGGGGTCAAGCCTTGCGCCGATACGAGAGTTTTGCACGCGGCCTTGGCGCATGTGGATCGCTCGCGCGGCATCGGCGCGGCGGCATGAGTTCGCGCTCTTGAAAAATCCGCGGCCCGTGTCGATCTCTCTTGAGAAGCCGCCATTCTGCCAATCCCCGGCGCGGGCCGAAGCCGAAGTTGGCCAAGGAGATCGGACGATGAAAAAACTTACCTCCATTCGGCGCAACAACGAACGTCATTGGGTCGGCGACGGGTTTCCCGTGCGCAGCATTTTTTCCTACGATGACCGGGCCGAGGAAATGTCGCCGTTTCTGCTGCTGGATTATGCCGGGCCGGAGAATTTTCCGCCCTCGGAACAAAGGCGCGGGGTCGGCGCCCACCCGCACCGCGGGTTCGAGACGGTCACGATTGTCTACAGCGGCGAGGTCGAGCATCGCGACTCCTCGGGCGGGGGCGGCATCGTCCGTCCCGGAGACGTGCAATGGATGACGGCGGCCTCCGGCATCGTGCATGAGGAGTTTCACGGTTCCGCGTATGCCAGGCGCGGCGGGCCATTCGAGATGATTCAGCTATGGATCAATCTCGCCGCGAAGGATAAGAAAGCCCCGCCTCGATATCAAAACATCACCGATGCCCAAATCCCTCGTGTCGAACTGCAGTCTGGCGGCGGGTCCGTGCGCGTGATCGCGGGCAACTACCAAGGAAAGCAGGGCCCAGCGCATACTTTTAGTCCGATGAATGTTTGGGATGTGCGGCTGCGAGCCGGCGCGCGCGTGGAATTTCGCGTTCCGGCCGGCTGGACCACGGCGCTGCTCGTGCTCAAGGGCGAGGTTCGGCTCGCATCTGGCGAAACCGCTGGCTCCGCGGAATTGGCCGTCTTTGAGCGCGAGGAAGAATCATTTGCAGTCGCGGCGCTGGAAGACGCCACGCTGTTATTGCTCAATGGCCAACCTATCGAGGAACCGATCGTTGGCGCCGGGCCTTTTGTGATGAACACGGCGGAAGAGATCGGCGAGGCGATGGACGACTACCGCAACGGGCGCATGGGCCGCCTTCCGGTGCACGGGTGAGCGAGACTGGCGCAAGCACGATCCGATGAAAGCCGCCGGGCCAGCACAACGATTGAGCATCCACATGACGCAACGCCGCAGCCACGCGACGCGTCCGGCATTGCCGATAAGCTCTGGCCGATCGCGGATAGCGCGGCCCCGGTCATTCGGCGGGGAAATCCGGCTGACGCGATGCCCCAAAATCATTTTGCTTGTCAAAGATTTCGAATCCATCTATTCGTATGATTCCCCTCGGTTGAACTAGCCTATTTTGGCGCGGATTGCTCGCGTCGTTTTCAAGTGCGTTAACGCCGGTCATTGCAGGACCAGGGCGCGCCAAGCGCCCTTTTTTCCGCGCGGCGGGATCCGCGCCACCCTCCCAAGGACTTCCTTGAAATGCAGGAAATCAAACTGCAGGACTTGAAGCTCAAGTCGCCGACCGAGCTGCTCGCCTTCGCGGAAGAACACGAAGTCGAGAACGCCTCGATCATGCGCAAGCAAGAACTGATGTTTGCGATTCTCAAGCAATTGGCGAGTCGCGACATCGAGATCGTTGGCGAAGGCGTCATCGAGGTCTTGCAGGACGGCTTCGGTTTCCTGCGGTCTCCCGACGCCAATTATCTGGCTGGGCCAGACGACATTTATGTATCGCCATCCCAGATTCGCCGGTTTGGCCTGCGCACGGGCGACACCGTCGAAGGCTTGATCCGCGGTCCCAAGGAAGGCGAGCGGTACTTCGCGCTGCTCAAGGTCAATACGATCAATTTCGAGGACCCCGAAAAAATCCGGCACAAGGTTCACTTCGACAATCTGACGCCGCTTTATCCCGATGCACGGCTGAAGCTAGAGGTCAACGATTCCGCCAAGAAGGATATGTCGGCTCGCGTTATCGATATTGTGGCGCCGATCGGCAAGGGTCAGCGCGCCTTGATCGTCTCGCCGCCGCGCACCGGCAAGACGGTGCTTTTGCAAAATATCGCGCAATCGGTCACCGCCAATCACCCGGAATGCTATCTGATCGTGCTGCTGATCGACGAGCGGCCGGAAGAAGTCACGGACATGCAAAGATCGGTCAGCGGCGAGGTTATATCCTCGACCTTCGACGAGCCCGCGGTGCGCCATGTCCAGGTCGCCGAAATGGTCATCGAGAAGGCCAAGCGTCTCGTCGAACATGGCCGCGATGTGGTGATCCTCCTCGACTCGATCACGCGACTTGGCCGCGCGTATAACACGGTCGTGCCTTCGTCGGGCAAGGTGCTCACCGGCGGCGTCGACGCCAATGCCCTGCAGCGCCCAAAGCGGTTCTTCGGCGCCGCGCGCAATATCGAGGACGGCGGCTCGCTGACCATCATCGCGACCGCGCTCATCGATACCGGCTCGCGCATGGACGAAGTTATCTTCGAGGAATTCAAGGGCACCGGCAATTCGGAAATCATTCTCGACCGCAAGGTCGCCGACAAACGAACTTACCCGGCGATCGACATCACCCGCTCCGGCACCCGCAAGGAGGAATTGCTGGTGGCCCCCGACATATTGAAGAAAATGTATGTGCTGCGGCGTATTCTCAATCCGATGGGCACCATCGATGGAATCGAATTCCTGCTCGGCAAATTGCGGGAAACGCCGAAGGGCAACACAACCTTCTTCGAATCCATGAATACTTAGGAGCCGGCCGCGCCGCGCGCCAAGGAATTCGCGCCTCGCGGGCTGCGTGGATTTGTTTTGTTGTGGGAGTGGCGCTCCCATTCGAGCGCTTGACTAACGATATTTGGACAAATCACCCCCCTAATCGTTTTTGGTAAAACCGCCAAGCCGAACGTACGATAGTGTCGATGCCGGAATCTTGAGCGGCAAACCCCAGCAATTCCTTTGCACGTTTGGGGTTGGCAACCAGGATTGGAGGATCGCCCGCGCGCCGTCCCCCCATTTTGACCGGCGCTTTCTTGCCGGTAACGCGCTCTACCGCGGCCAGGATTTCCTTGACCGATGTAGCTCTTCCCGAGCCAAGGTTGAGCGCGCAACTCTCTCCGCCGGAGCGCAGATAATTTAAAGCCGCGATATGGCCGCGCGCCAGATCGGCAACGTGGATGTAGTCGCGCAAGCAGGTACCGTCGGGCGTGTCATAGTCATCGCCATAGAGTTCAAGATAAGGGATTTCACCAGCGACAGCCATGAGCGCGCGTGGAATGAGATGTGTTTCGGGACTGTGTTCTTCGCCGATTTCGCCGTCCAAATCGGCCCCGCAAGCGTTGAAATATCGCAAGGCAACATAACGAAGATTATAGGCGGAACCATAATCATAAAGCGCTTGTTCCATGATAAGCTTAGTCCAACCATATGGATTCGTTGGCTTTTGAAGCGTTCTCTCATCAATTAGAGTTGAACCAGCGTTACCATAAGTAGCGGCTGTACTTGAGAATACTATTATATTAATGCCGGTTCTCCGCATCGCATCCAGAAGTGATAAAGTACCAACTATATTATTTTCGTAATATTTTGCAGGATCAGATACGGACTCCCCAACGTACGTATAAGCCGCGAAGTGTATAATTGCGTCAGGACTATATTCGTTGATAGCTTCAACCAGCTTCGAGCGATTTTCGAGATCCCCTTCGATCACTGGTCCCCATTTGACCGCGTGGGCATGGCCGTAGACGAAGTTGTCATAGACAACCGGCAGGATCCCCTTGGCCGCCAACAGCTTGCAGACATGGCTACCGATATAGCCCGCGCCTCCGGTTATCAAAATCGACCGCGCTCCGTCGCGGGGAAACATCGACGCGACCGATTGCATTCAAACCTCCAAAGCCTGACACCTATATTCTCATGAATTACAATGAAATAAGTATCAATTAATTCTACGCATCCTGATGATACTTACGAAAGTTAGCAACCGCCTCATCGTAAATCCTCAAATATTCTGCATACATTTTCGCGTCAGAAAAGCCCGCGCTTTCAGCCTTCGCCGCCAAGTTACTTCGTTGTACATCCGTATATACCGGAAGCGCTTTAAACGCTTCCACCACGCCATTGAGTAAATTATCGTCAGGGGTCCATGGCGGACCTCTCTCTCCAAACTCTCCGCCCGCAGCACCTTCATTCAATATTCCAGGCAATGGAATTATGCGACACTCCGTTTCCTCGAAACCAAGCTTTTCGTTTAGGTCTCTTAGAAATCTCGTTGACTGTGTCGTGACCACGGGAACACCACTCGAAAGCACTTCCAAAACCACCATTGGCTGCACTTCGCTGAGGGAAGGTACGAATAAGAGCCTGACTCAAAAGACAACTATCGCGCGAGCCGCCTGATGGCAATCTGGATGCAGGCGAGCGCCACGAAGGCCTGGACTGTCTCGGCGAGGTTTTCCCAGTCCTTGGCGAGACGGCGGTTGC
>JBQTKC010000427.1:0-6967 GCA_052386575.1 Beijerinckiaceae bacterium | reverse complement strand
CTCCTCGCCGGCTCCAACCCGATCAAGGAAATTCTGCGGAGGCGGATTGGCGAGGAGGGAAAAGTAACAGCGGACGGCATGTTCTCCTGGGTCGAGGTCGAATGTCTGGGCGCTTGCTGCAATGCTCCGATGGTCCAGATCAACGAGGATTATTACGAGGATTTGACGCCGGACAATTTCGAGCGATTGCTCGACGATCTCGCCGCCGGCCGCCCGGTAAAAACTGGGTCGCAAACCGGGCGCGTCACCTCGGAGCCAATCGGCGGGTTGACTACCCTGACCTCCTTCTATGGCCCCAACGGGCGTAGCGGACCACTGTCGGCGCCGGGATCACCGACGCCTGGCGATTATGCCGCGGCGTTGACGGAATACGAGGCACAGAATATGCCTCCCGCCGAACCGGCTGTCGAACGGCTTAAACAGGAAGCTGAACATTCTTCGGGCCGACCGGCGGGGTCTATCGTCGAGACCGCTGCCGCAGACGGCGGTCCGCACCAGGGCGGCCCTTCCGCTTCCCCTGGCATCGAAGATCCTGCATCGCAGATGCCAACACCCGGCCAATCCTAAGGTCAAGAGAGATGCTCGAGGACAAAGACCGCATCTTCACCAATCTCTACGGCTTTGGCGATTGGCGTCTCAAGGGCGCGCGGGCGCGGGGCGGGTGGGACAACACCAAAAAACTGATTGACAAGGGCAAGGACTGGATCATCAACGAGATGAAGGCGTCGGGCCTGCGCGGGCGCGGCGGCGCCGGTTTTCCGACCGGACTAAAATGGTCCTTCATGCCAAAGCCCGATCCGGCGCGGCCCTCCTATCTCGTCGTCAACGCCGACGAATCGGAGCCTGGCACCTGCAAGGACCGGGAAATCCTGCGCAACGATCCCCACCTTCTGATCGAGGGCTGTCTCCTCGCTTCCTTCGCGATGCAGGCGCATGTCTGTTATATTTATATTCGCGGCGAATTTATTTTGGAAGGCCGGCGCATGGAAGCCGCGATCGCCGAGGCCTATGCGGCGAAGCTTGTTGGCAAGAACAATATCCACGGCTGGCCCTTCGACATTTATGTCCATCATGGGGCGGGCGCTTATATCGCCGGCGAGGAAACCGCGCTTTTGGAGTCGCTCGAAGGCAAGAAGGGCATGCCCAGGCTAAAACCGCCTTTCCCCGCCAACATGGGCCTTTATGGCTGCCCGACGACCGTCAACAATGTGGAATCGATTGCCGCCTCCCCGGCAATTCTACGCCGGGGCGCGGCATGGTTTGCGAGCTTCGGCGCGAAGAACAATTTTGGCACCAAGCTTTTCTGCGTCTCCGGCCACGTGAATAAGCCATGCAATGTGGAAGAGGCGATGTCGATTCCCTTCCGCGAATTGATCGAGCGCCATTGCGGCGGCGTTCGCGGCGGCTTCGACAATCTGCTCGCGGTGATTCCCGGCGGCTCGTCGGTGCCTTGCGTTCCGGCGCACGAAATCATAGATGCAGCCATGGATTTTGATACACTGCAAAAGCTGAAATCCGGGCTCGGCACGGCTGCTGTCATCGTGATGGACAAATCGACCGATATCGTGCGGGCGATCGCGCGGATCAGCTATTTTTATAAGCACGAGAGCTGCGGCCAATGCACGCCTTGCCGGGAGGGTTCGGGCTGGCTCTGGCGCGTCGTTTCCCGCATGGCGGAAGGACGCGCGCAACGGCGCGAGATCGATATGCTGCTTGAAGTCACGACGCAAATCGAGGGCCACACGATTTGCGCCTTTGGCGATGCGGCGGCGTGGCCGGTGCAGGGTCTTATCCGGCATTTCCGTCCCGAGATCGAGCGGCGCATCGGCCAATATGCCGCCGATCCGCATCCGGAGCCGGTTAAGGATTTTGGGGTTGCGGCGGAGTAGGGAGTTTCATGACCGGGCTCCTCTTGGCGGCACAGGGTCATGCAAGGGTAGCGATGATGACCGACGAGCCCGAGAGCATTGTTCCGAGGCTGTTGCGCGAGATCAGGGAAATTCTCGATGCTCATTCCGGCATGCATCGGAAGCATCAAGAGGCGCTTGAGGCGTTGAACAGGAAAATCGATGCTTGGCAAGAAACAACCGCGACAGGCATCGGCCTTGCCGTTCATGCCAATGTTCGGCATGAGAGCCTTGAGACCAGACTCGAAAATCTCGAACGGCGCGTCGAAGAGATCGAAAGTTCGCGTTGAGTCATGTTGGATAAGGCGGCGGAGCAGGAGTTGCGCATGGCCCACTTAGCTAGTGTGTGTCCGATCCTGGCCACATCGGATGTCAGCGCGGCTGTCGCTTGGTATCGCGATAAGCTCGGCTCTGAGGTGACCCTTGAAGCCGATGCCCATGCCAATGTTGTGCGGGACGGCGCGGAACTGCGCTTTTGGCGGTGCGAGGACGGATATATCGCCGAGAATACGTCAGCCTTTATCCGGGTTAGGGATATCGGCGAGGTTCATCGTCAGCTCTCGGCTGCGTCCGACGGTGGCAAGGTAAGTGAGCTCCAATCGCGCGAGTGGGGCATGCGCGAATTCTGTATCTGGGATCCTTGGGGAAATCTCCTTCGCTTTGGGCAAAAAGAGCAAGCTACGCCAGCGAAAAGCATCGATGACCTGTCGACAAAGGAATTGCTCGGCGCGATCGCGGCGTTGTCGCCAGAAGAATCTAATCGCCAAGTGGCTGCCGTCGAGCAGGCGATCCGGGAAGAACGCTTATGACGAAACTCATCGTGGACGGCATCGAGATCGACGTCCCGCCGGAATTTACGCTTTTGCAGGCGTGCGAGGAGGCGGGCGCGGAAATTCCGCGGTTTTGCTTTCATGAGCGCCTCTCGATCGCCGGCAATTGCCGGATGTGCCTCGTCGAGGTGAAGGGCGGGCCGCCGAAGCCTCAAGCGTCCTGTGCGGTGGCGGTCAAGGATCTTCGTCCAGGACCGAACGGCGAGCCGCCGGCCGTGCTCACCAAATCCTTGATGGTGAAAAAGGCCCGCGAAGGAGTCATGGAATTCCTGCTCATCAACCTCCCGCTCGATTGCCCGATTTGCGATCAAGGCGGCGAGTGCGATCTGCAGGACCAAGCCATGGCCTTCGGCTTCCATTCCTCGCGCTACATCGAAAATAAGCGCGCCGTGGAGGACAAATATATCGGACCGCTGGTGCGCACCTCGATGAACCGCTGCATCCATTGCACCCGCTGCGTGCGATTTACCGCGGAAGTCGCGGGCACCGGCGAGATGGGCGCGACCGGGCGCGGCGAGGACATGGAGATCACGACCTATCTTGAAACCGCGATGAGGTCCGAACTGCAGGGCAATATCGCCGATCTTTGCCCGGTCGGCGCGCTGTTGCCAAAGCCCTATTCGTTCAAGGCGCGGTCCTGGGAACTCGTCAAGACGGAGTCGATCGATGTCATGGACGCGCTTGGCTCGGCGATCCGCATCGATACGCGCGGGCGCGAGGTGATGCGCATCCTGCCCCGCGTCAACGATGCCGTGAACGAGGAATGGATTTCCGACAAGACCCGCCAGATTGTCGATGGTCTGAAGACCAAGCGCCTCGATCGTCCTTTTGTGCGCGAGAACGGCAAACTGCGCGAAGCGTCCTGGCCAGCGGCCTTTCAAGCGATCGCGGCCAAGGTCGAACAGGCGCCGCCGGAGCGAATCGGCGCGATCGCGGGAGACCTTTGCGCCGTCGAAGAGATGTTCGCGGCTCAACTCCTGATGCGAAGCCTCGGCGCCGTTTCGCTCGATTGCCGGCAGGACGGCGCGAAGCTCGATCCTAGTCTCGGCCGGGCGAGCTATATTTTCAACCCTTCGATCGCGGGAATTGATGAGGCCGATGGGCTCGTGATCATCGGCTCGAACCCCCGCAAGGAAGCGCCGGTTTTGAATGCGCGCATCCGCAAGCGCTGGCTGAAAGGCGGATTCACGATCAGCGTCATCGGCGAAAAAACTAGTCTGACTTATGAATATGCTTATCTCGGCGCTGGACCGGAGACGTTGGCGGCTTTCGCGGAACATCCTCCGGCGAAAATGGAAAAGCCGCTGGTCATGATTGGCCAAGGCGCCTTGGCGCGCGAAGATGGGCGGGCTATCCTGGCGCTTGCGGCCAAGGCGGCGCAGGCGATGGGCGCGATCAAAGAGGGATGGAACGGCTTTGCGATCCTGCACGCGGCGGCCGCGCGCGTGGGCGGCCTCGACCTCGGCTTCGTGCCGGGACAAGGCGGCCTTGATGCGGGGTCAATGGCGAAAAGCGGCGCGCTCGATGTTCTGTTTCTGCTGGGCGCGGATGAAGTCGCGGTGGAACCAGGCGCTTTCGTGGTCTATCAAGGCACGCATGGCGATCGCGGCGCGGCGCGCGCCGACGTCATCCTGCCGGGCGCGGCATATACTGAAAAATCCGGAACCTATGTCAACACGGAGGGCCGCGTGCAACTTTCCGCTCGCGCCAGTTTCCCGCCCGGCGGGGCGCGCGAGGATTGGGCTATCCTGCGCGCGCTTTCCGACGTGCTCGGGCACAAATTGCCGTTCGATTCGCTAAACGCCTTGCGGACACGCCTTTACGCGAGCCATCCGCATTTGGCGAAGCTCGGCGAAATCGCGGCGAGCGAACCCTTCGATGCCGCGCAACTTGCGGGGAGCGGCGCCGCGCATACATGCGCGCCCTTCGTTTCGGCAATCGCCGATTTCTATATGACCAACCCAATTGCCCGCGCGTCCGCGGTGATGGCGGAATGCTCCGCGCTCGCTGAAGGTTTCGCGCGCGAGGCGGCGGAGTAAAGCCGATGACCGCTTTCGCCTGGGTTGGGCCTCTGGCTCTCACGCTCATCAAAAGCGTCGCGCTCCTCGCCGTGCTTTTGATCTTTATCGCCTACGTTCTGTACGCGGACCGGAAGATTTGGGCGGCGGTGCAATTGCGCCGCGGCCCCAATGTGGTTGGTCCTTGGGGGCTTTGGCAAAGCTTCGCCGACATGCTGAAGTTTGTCTTCAAGGAACCGGTCATTCCCGACGGCGCCAACAAAGGCGTTTTTTTATTGGCGCCCTTCATCATGGGGCTGCTCGCGCTTTCCGCCTGGGCGGTGATTCCGGTGAGTGCTGGCTGGGCGATCGCCGACCTCAATGTCGGCATTCTCTATATTTTCGCGATCTCCTCGCTCAGCGTCTACGGAATCATCATGGGCGGCTGGGCGTCGAACTCGAAATATCCGTTTCTATCGGCCGTGCGCTCCGCGGCGCAGCTGATCTCCTATGAGGTCTCAATCGGTTTTGTCATGATCACCGTCCTGCTCTGCGCCGGAACGCTCAATCTCGGCGCTATCGTCGCCGCGCAGGACTCGCGTTACGGTCTACTTGGCTGGTACTGGCTGCCGCTGTTTCCAATGTTTGTCATTTTTTTCGTGTCTGCGCTCGCCGAAACGAACCGCCCTCCCTTCGATCTCGTCGAGGCGGAGTCCGAGCTTGTCGCCGGTTTCATGGTCGAATATTCCTCGACGCCGTATATGCTTTTCATGCTTTCCGAATATGTGGCGATCATCACGATGTGCGCGCTGACGACGATTCTGTTTTTAGGCGGCTGGCTGCCGCCCGTCCCTTATTTTCCGTTCACCGAGGTTCCCGGTCCGATCTGGTTTATTTTGAAAGTTTGCCTGGTTTTTTTCATGATATCGATGGCGAAAGCCATCGTGCCCAGGTATCGCTACGATCAGCTGATGCGGCTTGGCTGGAAAGTGTTTCTGCCGATGTCGCTCGGCATGGTCGCCCTCGTCGCCGGTGTTCTCCAATTCACCGGCTGGGGCGCGGGCATGGGACAGTGACACTGGCCTGAGAGGACGAACGAAAATGAAACTTGACCAAGCCGCCAAAGCGGTTTTTCTGACCGAATTCGTCGGCGCTTTCGTTCTCGCGATGCGGTATTTCTTCAAGCCGAAGGCAACGCTCAATTATCCGCACGAGAAGAATCCGCAATCGCCACGCTATCGCGGCGAACATGCCTTGCGCCGCTATCCCAACGGCGAGGAACGCTGCATCGCCTGCAAGCTCTGCGAGGCGATCTGCCCCGCTCAGGCGATCACGATCGAGGCCGGGCCGCGCCGCAACGACGGCACCCGCCGCGCCACGCGCTACGACATCGACATGGTCAAGTGCATCTATTGCGGCTTCTGTCAGGAGGCCTGCCCCGTCGACGCCATCGTCGAGGGGCCGAACGCCGAATTCGCCGTCGAGACACGCGAGGAACTTTATTTCGATAAGGACCGGCTGCTGGCGAACGGCGACCGGTGGGAGCGTGAGATCGCGCGCAATCTCGCGCTCGATGCGCCCTATAGGTAGGCGGTTGACCATGGGAACGAGGACAGGCCATTTTGTCCCCGTCGCGGGCAACGGGACGGACGAGGTTAATCGATGAATATCGCGGCGTGGTTTTTTTATCTGTTCTCGGCGATGTTGATCGGCGCCGCCTTCATGGTGATTTCCGCGCGCAATCCGGTCCACTCGGTGCTGTTTCTGATCCTCGCCTTTTTCAATGCGGCGGGGCTGTTCTTGTTGCTCGGGGCGGAATTTCTGGCGATGATCCTGGTCGTCGTCTATGTCGGCGCGGTCGCGGTCTTGTTCCTTTTCGTCGTCATGATGCTCGACGTCGATTTCGCCGAATTGAAACAAGGTTTTTTGCAATATTTGCCGGCCGGCGGACTGATTGGCCTCGTGGTTCTAATCGAAGTCGCATTCGTCGTTGGCGCCTGGACGATCGGGCCCGTATCCATCGCCAATGTCACGACGCCGATGCCCCCCGGCATGACGAATACCATGGCGCTTGGGCGGGTGCTCTACACCCAATATGTTTATCTGTTCCAGGCAGCGGGGCTCATCCTGTTGACCGCCATGATCGGCGCCATCGTGTTGACGCTACGCCACAAGGCCGGCGTGAAACGGCAGAACGTGGCGGTCCAGAACGCGCGGACGCCGGCCGAGGCGG
>JBQTKC010000426.1:0-15979 GCA_052386575.1 Beijerinckiaceae bacterium | reverse complement strand
CGGCTCGTCACCCTGGAGCGGATGGCGGCGGCCGCGTGAGCGCCGCGAGGCGCGGGGCGCTCAAGGGGAGCGCGACGAGCTCCGGACGGGGGCGCCGCGGCGGGGAGGCGGCGAACTTCGCGGTGCAACACGGCGCCGCGGCTCCCCAAACAGGCCTTCTTTCACCTCCGCCGCGTCAAAAGCTTGAATTCCTCGAGGTCCCCAGGAGACTTAGATGACCACAGGAGAACGGTCCGGTCGAGTTGCCAATGATAAACCGTTGTTGGGGAGATTGAACCATCCACAATTATAGATCTAATCGTAAGCAAGCAGACACAATACTACACACTCTGGGGTGTTTATACTGCGGTCCAATTTGCCGCTGGAAGCTATGGTTACGGCTATCGATTGCCCCTTGGGGTTGCGTTAGCAGTTTTTTTGGAGTGTGGGCATTCAACTTCGGTCATCTCGGCTTTGTGCTGCGATGTGTGGCCCACCTCAATAAGTTAACCATCGTATTGAATGCTGCAATTGAAGAAAATAAGGACAAATATCGAAGTGCTTTTAGGGATGCCTTGAGAGATATGGAAGTATCTGGCCTATTTTTGAAGCTGGATAAAGACTTGAGAAGCTATGGAATGAACACGTTTACGCATCTTTTTATCGACTCATGTGCGTCGGTAGCACTATTAATTCGAGTTGACTTGATACAAAACCATCTCCCGACGTTCCTAAGCTGACGGCGGTGCAGCGCCGCCAACGAGCTTTTCCATACATATTGCATCCGTCGCACGGCACCGTGTTGCGCGTGCATATTGTCTTGCGTTGTTGGCAGGTCTCGCCTCCCTGGGCCTCTTTGCGTGCGGCATGTTTGACGTGAGGTCTGCTATAAGCCATCTCGGCTAGTTGGAGAGCCAGTGGGAAAGCCGCATGCTTAGCTTTCACGCCCCCGGCAAGGCAGGGATCGAGATCGCGGCGGACGCCAAGACGATTCCCTCCGAGGTCAACTGGATCGACGTCTTGCGGCCGGATCCGCGAGAAATCGCGTTTCTCGAACGCGCGCTCGAAATTGTGATACCGACACTCGAAACGCTTTCCGAAATCGAAACGTCGAGCCAGCTGCGCAGCAAGAATGACTGGCTCTATCTCAGTATTCCCATGATCCGCCGGGCGGATGGTTTCATGCCCGCGCTGTCGCCGCTCGGGCTAGTCCTGTCGAAGGACGTTCTCCTGACTGTCCGTTTCAAGCAAATGAAAGCCTTCGACGATGTGCCGGAAATTCTTTCCCGCTGTCCAGCGCTTGCGGGCGGCCCCGGCGCCCTGGCCGCCATTTTGGAAGTGATCGTCGATCATGCCGCCGACGTCCTGGAAGGCGCCGGGAGCGATCTCGATTGCCTATCGGAAGAAATTTTCGGCACGAACCACGCCACCCCCCCGCGCCAGAAGCCGCGCGAGGATGGCGAGCATTTGCGTCTCTTGCTGCGCAAGGTCGGACGCAGCGGCGATCTGACCTCGAAGATCGAAGACCTGCTTTTGGGCATGGCGCGCGTGGTGCCCTATGTAGCGGCCAATGCGGCGCCCTATCTCGAAGCCGGCATGCGCGCAAGGCTCAAGAGCCTGCAGCGCGACATAGCTTCCCTTAACGATTACGAGACGCATCTGACGGATAAGATTCAATTTTTGCTCGATGCGACCCTGGGGCTGACGAATATCGATCAAAACAATATTTTCAGAATCCTGACCATCGTCTCCGTGATTGGCATTCCGCCGACATTCTTCGCAAGCATGTGGGGAATGAACTTCAAGTACATTCACGAATACGACTGGACTTATGGTTATGAATTTGGCCTGTTCATCATTGCCGTGAGCGCGCTCATTCCGATCATATGGTTCAAATGGCGCGGCTGGTGGTAGATGCGCAGGGCGGTAACTGTTCGCTGCTGGCCATGACCGGGGAAGAATTGGCGGCGCGGATTCTCTATCGCGACGGCCTGATGCTCGTCATCGACAAGCCGGCCGGGATCGCGGTTCATCGCGGACCAAAAGGCGGTGAAAATCTCGAGGACTATTTCCCCGCGCTGCGCTTTGGCCTGCCGCGCAATCCCGCCCTCGTGCACAGGCTCGATCGCGACACGTCTGGCTGCCTGGTGCTCGGGCGGCACCACAAGGCGCTCGAAAAGCTCGGCCTCCTGTTCAAGCAAGGCAAGGTCGCAAAGACCTATTGGGCGATCGTGAAAGGGTTGCCTCCGCAAGACGAAGGCTTGATCGATCTGCCGCTCGGGCGTCTCGATCCTGCTCGCGGCTGGTGGATGAAGGCCGATCCTTTGGGCTTTCCTTCCCAAACTTCCTGGTGGGTGTTGCGGCGTTCGGGCACGCATGCGTTCTTGGAGCTTGCGCCGCTCACCGGGCGCACGCACCAGCTTCGCGTGCATTGCGCGGCGCTTGGCTGGCCGATTCTTGGGGATGCCATCTATGGCCATCGCGGTGCGATGGGCTTGCAGCTCCATGCGAGGGCGATCGCGGTTCCGCTTTACAAGAACAAGGACGCGGTAAAGGTCGAGGCGCCACCGCCTCTCCATATGCGCGAGGCGCTGGCGGCGTGCGGATTGCGATCTGTTCCTTGAGCGCGAGGGGTTCGATCCTGGCTTCTGGGATCGCAATCCTATCGAGCGTATATGCGATCGGTTGAAGCCGTTCTGAAGTATTGCCCCGCGTGATGACAGATCACGTTCTCGTTTGCCGGTTTCCTATCGTTTCTTGCCGCGAAATTGTGGTCATTCGCTCTTTTGAGCCGATTGGCTTGCATCGCCAAGCGTTCAAGCCGTGATGGAAGCGATTTCCTCCAACACTGCCCAGCGGGAGGGGCTTTGGTGGCTCTGAATTAGCGGATGTCCCGCAATGCGGACAGAGCGGCGAAGGTCCATTTGGTTGGCGATCGAGATATCATTTATCGCCCAAATTGTGCCCGGCTCTCGCCCATGAAAAGTGCGGTTCAGCTTTACTGGATCGATTTCAAGGATTGCAATTTTCTTCAGTTCCATTTTCATGAAATGGTGAGCGCTGCATGTCCCGGGATCGACGAGATACCATCGAAAATCGTTGACGAGAGAAGCGAGAGAAGGAATCGAGGGTACCGCATCCTCAATGACGATTGGCCGGTACCAGGCGAGATAATCAAATGCCCGTCCACGTTCTACGAGAACCATCAGGCCAAAACCGTCCGGAGTCCATGCACCGCGATCGAAGAATTTCTTTGTCATGTAGGGGTTGATATTTTCGCCTTTGTGCGTCGGAAAGGAATAGACGCCGCCAATCTCCAGCTCATAGGGCTCCGGCTGTTTCATCGTCGCGCGCGGCTTCGAAACAGCTGGCGCCGCGACGATACGCGCGCGTAATTCGGCTAGCACCTTCGCGCGCTTGCGCAAGTCAGCTGGTTCCATGCCGAGTCTTGCCATCGTCGTTGCATCGATTCCGCCGTCGATGATCGCGACCGCGGTATCGCGCGCGCGGGCGCTCGCTATGCCGCGCTTCTCAAACTGGTCCGCCAACACCAACCAGAAAACTGTGTGGTCTTCGTCGATAGGATTCTCGGCAACCGATGGCTCGGTGCTGCAAAGTATCTCGACCAGCCGGTCCTCGTCGAACGGCAAGCGAATGGCCGCGGAAATCACCGCTTTGAAGTCGGCCGCAAAATCATTGGCATAAAGGCCAGTCCCCCAGGTTCCCATGATGACGATCCGCGGAGTTGGTTTGACGAAAAGCCCGGAAGGCCGAGCCCCAGGCAACGTGCGATGAAAACAGCGATGTATTAAAATATGATTTTGTTGATTCAATGGAGTCTACTTACCAAGATATTTCTGCGGGCTGGCCTCGACGGCGATTTTCTGTTACGGCGAAAGTTAAGTTTTGCAAGTTCGCCAGGTATTCATGCGCTGAACGTAAGTTCGGGGCACGTGAACTTTCCCGGTTTCGCTGTCTTGCTAATTCGATTTTCAAATACGAGGATGCGGCGCGCGCTCGCGGCGACCTTCTGGCCGGAAAGCAAACCCGCCGCGCCGGATTGCGGCACCGTCGCTCGGGGGAGCCCCGTACAATAGCACTTGCGGCGAGACGCACCGGCGGGCAAGGATCAAAATATGGTTTGGATGACGGGACGCAAGGCATGACCGGCAAGGGAAAAATAGGCGTGGCGGTCAGGCGAAGGCCCCTTGCACCGAGGCTTTCATTCATCGCCGCGTTGTTTAGCTTTTGCGGCGCCGGTCACGCCGCCGATTCGGCTTCGGGCGGGGCGCCTCCGGCCGCCGTTGGCGTCGCCTGTCAGGTTGGCGCGCCGTTTTGGGCGCCGCCGGCGGCCACGGCGGAAGAATTGCCATGGGCTTCCGTCTGGCTTGGGCATTTTTCCGGCGGCCGCCAATTTGAAAATCTCAATGGGCAAACCTTCGTCGATTGGCGGGATGACAAAGTCTGCTTTCCGTCGCGCCAAGAGTGTATGGCCTGGATCGCCCTCTTGCGCCGTGCCTATCACCATCCCGAGGGCTTTTGGACCTGCTTACTGCTGCGCTGAACGGCGCCGATGCGTTTGACCCTTGCGCGCTCTATAGTCGGGCGCGCCGGATTTGGAGAGCCGCGATGTTAGATGCCTTGAAAAGTTTTATCGCCGAGGTCGCTGGCGCGGAGCCGCCCGCACGGAGTTTTGGCGAGGAGGATTATCGTCTCGCGGCGGTGGCCTTGCTGATACATGTCGCCAATGTCGGCGGCGAGACAGACCTCGCGGAGCGGCGCCGGCTAAAGACAATCATCGAGGTGCGGTTTGGCCTCGATGCGAAAGCAACCTCGGAATTAATCGCGATGGCGGAGCAAAGCGACCGCGAGGCCGTCGATCTCTATCGATTTACCAGCGTCCTGAAACGCGCGCTCGACGACGATGGACGCCGCAAAATCGTAGAGATGATGTGGGACATCGCGTTTGCCGATGGCGCCGCCGATGAATTCGAGGAAAACGCGATTTGGCGCATCGCCGAACTTCTTGCCGTTTCGACCCGCGACAGGGTCTTGGCTCGCCAGCGAGTCGCCGGACGAACGCCACGGGATGCTCCCTACCAAGGCCCGTGGTCCGCGTCCGCCTCGAAAGGAAAAGCGTGAGCGAGGCGGGTCCACGGCAAGACGGGCCCGCCGCATAGCCTTGACTACCGGCGCCTCCGGCGGGAGCGGCGCAGGTCATGCCCACGCCTTCGCCTGGAAATCCTTGCGCAATGCAGGCCACGCGTTCAATACCAAGGCCGACGCTTCAGATGATCTCAGCCAGCAATAGCAAAATTGCATCAGACATTCACGAATGGATCACCCTGCCATAGGCATCGAGAACGCTCTCATGCATCATTTCCGATAGGGTTGGATGCGGGAAAATTGAATTTATAAGTTCGGCCTCGGTGGTTTCGCAATTCATGGCGATGACAAAGCCTTGGATGAGCTCGGTGACTTCGGCTCCCGCCATATGCGCACCGAGAAGTTTTCCGGTTTTGGCGTCAAAAATTGTTTTTACGAGTCCCTCGGGTTCGCCGAGCGCGATCGCCTTGCCGTTGCCGATGTAAGGAAAGCGGCCAATCTTTACTTCAATACCCAACTCTCTCGTTCTTTCCTCGGTGAGACCAACGGACGCCACCTGCGGATTGCAATAGGTGCATCCCGCTATCATCGTCTTCTCGATCGGCTGCGGATCGAGGCCCTTGATCGCCTCGACGCAGATTACTCCTTCATGCCCGGCCTTATGCGCGAGCATGGGCGGGCCTGCGACATCGCCGATCGCATAAATCCCCGGCGCATTCGTTCGTCCGAATCCATCGGCTTTTATAATTCCATGCTCGATCTTCACGCCAAGCGCCTCAAGCCCGAGGTTCTCGACATTGCCAGTAACGCCCGCCGCGGAAATCATGCGTTCGGCCTCAACGGCCCGCGTCGCGCCGCTGCTGTCTTCTATGGTAGCAACAACGCTAGCCCGCTTTCTCTCGGCCTTCGTCACCTTGGCAGCAGTCAAAATTTCGATACTTTGCTTTTCAAAGCGCTTGCGGACAAGCGCGGCAATCTCCGCATCCTCGGCGGGGAGAATTTGCGGCAATATTTCGACGACGGTCACTTGCGCGCCCATGGTGCGATAGAAAGAAGCGAATTCGATCCCAATCGCGCCGGAACCCACGACGACAAGCGATTTGGGAAATTTTTCGGGCACCATGGCCTCGAAATAGGTCCAGATGAGTTTTCCGTCCGGCTCGATGCCCGGTATGGCGCGCGGCCGGGCACCGGTCGCGACAATGATATTCTTGGCCGCGTAAGTGCCCTCGCCCAGAACGCCTTTGGGAATAGGGTTTGGCGGTTGCACCACGGGCTTTTTTGACGCCGCAACCGAAACCACGCCGGGTCTTGCGATCGTCGCCTCGCCCCAGATCACGTCAACCTTGTTCTTCTTGAGCAAAAGGCCGACGCCGTTGTTCAATTGCGCCGAAACCGCGCGGGATCTTTTTACGACGGCGGCGGGGTCAAAACCGATCTTGCCTTCGACTTTGAGGCCGTAATCCTTCGCGTGGTTGAGATAGTGAAAAATTTCGGCCGAGCGCAACAAGGCCTTCGTCGGAATGCAACCCCAGTTGAGACAGATGCCGCCGAGATGTTCGCGCTCGACGACAGCCGCTTTGAAGCCGAGCTGCGCCGCGCGGATCGCCGCGACATAGCCGCCAGGCCCGCCGCCGATAACGAGAATATCGTAGGTATCAAACATGGCCTTCTCGCGAGTCACCTCGCCGCCGGTCGGAAGGAAAGTATGCTGTGACAGCAAGAGTCTCGCCGAATACGCAGCAACCAATTGGAAGAATGCGGTCGCGATCAATCATTCAACGTGCGTCCTCACGGTCGAGGTGCTTTAGCGATCGTTTCTTGTAGCGCCGCGATCCATTCGCGAACGATCGCACGATTTCGATCGGAGTTTTTAATATCCTCATTGAAGTGCAATATATTATTTGCGTCGACGATTTTGGTGACTAGATTGAGTGGCTTCAGAAAAGCAAATTCACGTTTATTCTGAGTTGCTTTTACAAGCGTTTTAAGATCAGTGTTTGGATCGTTGTTATAGTGATAACGAATTAGAATTTCCGTCGCCGCTCTGCACATTGCGATGGCGGCCAAATCGGCACCTATCATGTAGGCTAGGCGAACATCGGTTAGGTACGAATACAAGCTCTTTGCCTCATTTAGTCCATGCGCGTTCGAAACGTGCTCAGGGATACTTAGAACGGGAAATTCTTTCCACCTTTCTTCAATCTTTTTCAGGTCGACCCCAACCGTGTTGACAAGCCAATCCCACGCGTCTTTTGCACGACTGTAGAAAGGCTCGTCATCGGCTTTATAGCCAATTTGCTCAAAAATCTCTTCCACATGTCCTGCTGCGGAATGCTCTTCGGGATAGAAATCCCAGTCGTCTTCGTCGTCAGCGTCAAAAGATGATTCCTTGTTATCAGATAGCTCGGATAATCTTCGCTCAAACCACGCCGAAGGTGTTTCTCGACCGTCCTTTTCTGCCTCCCAGTCGGCAAGGGTGATGTAAGCGTAGTACCAACGCTCGCGGTAATCCCTCCACGCCTTTGAAAACTCTGGATGGGCTTGCACAATAAAGCGCCACTTTGAATAGTTTTCGAACCGTGAGATTTGAGAGGAAATACGATCCAGTTCGCGAATCGAGGTAGCAACCTGCGGATCGCGCTGCAACGCGCGTCGGACGTTATGTGGCGAATTCCAACTTCTCTCCTTCAAGAGCTTGAAGTGTTTCACGAAATCTTCAGTGATGCGCTGTCCCGCCACAGCCTCGCCCCTAAACCAGCATCCCCGCCGGTTTCTCGACCAGATCCTTGAACGCGGCGAGAAAGTTCGCGCCCAAAACGCCATCGACCGCGCGGTGATCGCAAGAAAGCGTCACGCTCATCAAGGTCGCGACAGCGGGTGCGCGATCCGCCACAATGACGCGGCTCTCCGCCGCGCCAACCGCGAGGATTGTCGCTTGCGGCGAGTTGATGATGGCGGAAAAGCTTTTTGTTCCGAACATGCCAAGGTTGGACACCGTGGTTGAGCCGCCCTCATATTCTTCCGGGCGCAACTTGCGGGCGCGGGCGCGGGCAACATAATCTGTCATCTCGTTTGAGATCATCGACAAAGTCTTGGTCTCGGCGGCGCGGACAATGGGCGTAATCAGGCCGCCTGGTATCGCCACCGCCACGCCGATGTCGGCGTGCCTGTGTTGCAGCATGGCGGTTTCGGTCCAGGTCACATTGGCGCCAGGGACGCGGATCAGCGCCATCGCCAGCGCCTTCACGATAAAATCATTGACCGAGATTTTGTAAGCCGGCTCGCCCTCCTTGTCCTTCGGCGCGGCGGAGTTAATCGCTTCGCGCAAACTCATGAGAGCGTCGAGATTGCAATCGGCGGTCAGATAAAAATGCGGAATTGTCCGGCTTGCCTCGATGAGTCTGCGCGCGATGGTCTTGCGCATCGAATCATGCGGGATTTCCTCGAAAGAGCCGGGCGCGAAATTTTTTCTGATGAATTCGTCCGGCGGCGCGGGCAAAGGAACAGATAGCGCCTTGGTGTCTTGCGCTGGAACCGCGGCCGGGGCGTGCGCGAGCGCCGCCTTCACATCGCGCTCGATGATACGGCCGTGCGGGCCAGAGCCTATAATTGATGCAAGATCGAGCCCCGATTCCTTGGCGATCCGGCGCGCGAGCGGCGAGGCGAAAGTGCGTGGGCCAATGTCTCCATTGAGAGCCGGAGCGGCGGCCGGAGTGGCTGTTGGCGCGCCGGGAGTTTTTTCCGTGGCGAGCACGGTCTTGTTTGCGACCGGCATCGCATCCTCCCCCTCGCCGGCGATCAACCCGATGACATTATTGACCGGCACATCGGCGGTGCCCTCGGGTACGACGATCTTGGCGAGCACGCCTTCGTCGATCGCTTCGACCTCCATGGTCGTCTTGTCGGTCTCGATCTCGGCCAAGACATCGCCGGGCTTGACTGTATCGCCTTCCTTCTTCAGCCAGCGCGCGAGATTTCCCTTTTCCATGGTCGGCGAAAGCGCTGGCATGAGAATGTCGATCGGCATGGCAAGGCTCACATCTATTTGGGGATCAGCGGTAGAGCACCGCTTTCGCCGCCGCGACAATTTCTCCGGCATTCGGAAGAGCGAGCTTTTCGAGATTTGCGGCATAAGGCATCGGCACATCCTTGCCGCAAACCCGTATCACCGGCGCATCGAGGTAATCGAAGGCGCCTTCCATGATTTTCGCCATGATCTCGGCGCCGACGCCGCTCTGCGGCCAGCCTTCCTCAACGGTAACACAGCGGCCGGTTTTCTTGACCGATTGAATAATGGTTTCGCTGTCCATCGGGCGGATCGTGCGAAGATCAACGACTTCGGCAGTCACCCCTTCGTGCTCCAGTTCGTCGGCCGCCTTCAGCGCATGGACCATGCCGATGCCGAAAGAAACAAGCGTGACATCCTTGCCTGCGCGGGCGATCCGCGCCTTGCCGATGGGAACGAGAAAATCGTCGAGCATCGGCACTTCGAATTTGTGCCCATAAAGAATCTCGTTTTCAAGAAAGATGACTGGGTTTTGATCGCGGATCGCGCTTTTCAAAAGCCCCTTCGCGTCGGAAGCCGTATAGGGCATCACGACTTTGAGTCCCGGAATATGCGAATACCACGCGGCATAATCCTGGCTGTGCTGCGCCGCCACTCGCGCGGCCGCGCCATTGGGACCGCGAAACACGATCGGACAGTCGAACCAGCCGCCCGACATATAGCGTGTCTTGGCGGCGGAATTGATGATCTGGTCCATCGCCTGCATCGCGAAATTGAAGGTCATGAATTCGACGATCGGGCGCAGCCCCGCAAAGGCCGCGCCTATGCCGAGCCCCGCAAACGCATGTTCGGTAATCGGCGTGTCGACCACCCGGCGGGGGCCGAATTCCCGCAACAGTCCTTGGGTGACTTTATAGGCGCCTTCGTATTCGGCCACCTCTTCGCCGATGATGAAAACGCTGTCGTCGCGGCGCATTTCCTCGGCCATCGCGTCGCGCAAGGCTTCGCGCACGCTCTGCGTCACCGTGGCCGTGCCTTGAGGAATTTCGGGGCCAGTTTTCTTTGCGTCTGGCGCGGCCACTTGCGCAGGCAGCGCTGGCTTAGTGCCGGTTCCAAAAGCTTGCGCTTCCCTCAAGCCCTCACCCTGAGCTTCACGGCCCATCCTTCGAGACTCAGGCTTCGCCTGCTCCTCAGGATGAGGGGGAGCCGCTGCTCCGGCTTCCTCGCCGTCCGCCGCGATCACCGCGATTGGCGTATTAACCGCGACATTGTCGGTTCCGTCCGGCACCAGAATTTTCGCAAGCCTGCCGTCGTCTATCGCCTCGACCTCCATGGTCGCCTTGTCGGTTTCTATCTCGGCTATGACATCGCCCGAGCGCACCGGGTCGCCTTCTTTTTTCAGCCACTTCGCAAGCCTGCCTTGCTCCATCGTCGGCGAAAGCGCGGGCATGAGAATGTTCGTCGCCATGTGATGTCCTTGCAAGGGTATTGCCCGATTCTCTCCGCCGATTATCCCAAAACATCGGTCCATAGCTCAGCTGGATCCGGCTCCGGCTCGCGTGTGGCAAACTCCGCGGCCTCGGCAATGATCGCGCGGACTTCCGCATCGATCTTTTTCAGATCGTCTTCGCTGGCTTGCTTGGCCGCCAGCAAGCGGGCGCGGACTTGTTCGATCGGATCGCGCTCCTCGCGCATTTTTTGCACTTCGTCTTTAGAGCGATATTTCGCCGGATCCGACATCGAATGACCGCGATAGCGATAGGTCTGCATTTCGAGGATCATCGGGCCATTGCCTGTCCGGCACCATTCCGTGGCGCGAGTCGCGGCGGCTTTTACCGCGCGAACATCCATGCCGTCGACCTGCTCGCCCGGAATGTTGAACGATTGGCCGCGTTTGGAAAAATCGGTCAATGCCGATGACCGGCTGACGGACGTGCCCATGGCGTAGCGGTTATTTTCGATGATATAGACGACAGGCAGCTTCCAGAGTTCCGCCATGTTGAAACTCTCGTAAACTTGACCTTGGTTCGCCGCGCCGTCGCCGAAATAGGTAAAACATATATTGCCATTCCCGCGATAATTGTTGGCGAACGCGAGCCCACTGCCGAGCGGCACCTGAGCCGCGACGATGCCATGGCCCCCGTAAAAATGATTTGCTTTTGAAAACATGTGCATGGAGCCGCCCTTCCCGTTCGAGACGCCGCTCTTGCGCCCGGTCAATTCTGCCATGACGGCCTTGGGGTCCATGCCGCAAGCAAGCATATGGCCATGATCGCGGTAGCCGGTGATGGTCTGATCGCCTTCCGCCGCCGTCATCATGACTCCGGTGACGACCGCCTCTTGACCAATGTAGAGGTGGCAAAAACCGCCGATGAGACCCATGCCATACATCTGCCCCGCTTTCTCCTCGAAACGGCGGATGAGCAGCATGTTGCGAAAGGCGGAAAATTCCTCTTCCTTGCTGAAAGCGGCGCCGCTCGCGCGCGCGTTTTGCGCTTTCGAAGGCGCGGCTCTGCCGCGGTTTGTGGAAGTTGCGGCGGCCATGAAAATTCCCTTGGCAAAGCCCGAGCCTATGCGGCTTTGAAAATAGTGCGGTTCCAAGGGAAAAGCGAGCCCTCGGTGATTCGTTCAAACCGTGACACGGCAAAAACTTTCAGCCAGCGTTCCACGTAAAGCAGTATCCAGTGCTCCTCGCAGTGCTTGCGCAGGGCCTTTATCTGCAAGCCATGGTCGAGATTATCGAACAGGCGCGTGCGTTTCGTCATGACATCTCCTGATTCGCGGCGATAATCCTCGCCGCCGTCAGGCAGAAAATCCACTTATCTCGCTGTTCAAATTTGCGAGGCTAGCTCTGATGACCTCATGCCGTGAGCGTCGGCGTTGCATAGCTGGAACCGCTCCCGCGCGCGATCAAGAAAACGTAATGCCATCTCTTCATCGGCGAAAGCAAGCAATCCTCTGTCGCCAGGCCGCCCGCCTATCTGCCGCCGCCGTGGGCGTCACGGTTCTCACAGAAAAAACAACGTATAGCCTTGTGCTCGCCAGGCAAATTGGCGGTAATCGCCGCTGCCGAATCATGCGGGATTGGGTCCCGCTTGCCGTCCGGCACGATTGGTTAACCAAAAACTAGGAAGCTTTGTCGAATAATAGGCAATGATCCAAAGCCTTTTTTTCGGGGCACAAAGGCCTGGCCATGAAACTCACAAAACTCCGCATCGCGGGTTTTAAGACCTTTGTCGAGCCGGCCGAGTTTTTAATCGAGCCGGGGCTGACTGGCATAGTCGGGCCGAACGGCTGCGGCAAATCGAATCTTGTCGAGGCGCTGCGCTGGGTCATGGGCGAGAATTCGTCGAAAAGCATGCGCGCCTCGGGCATGGACGATGTGATTTTTTCAGGCGGGGGCGGCCGGCCCGCGCGCAACATGGCGGAAGTCGTTCTGTTTCTTGATAATCGCGACCGTTCGGCGCCGGCCGGCTTTAACGATGGCGAGATGATCGAGGTGTCCCGCCGCATCGAGCGCGACTCTGGCTCCGCCTACCGGGTCAACGGACGCGAGGTGCGCGCCCGCGATGTTCAATTGCTGTTCGCCGACGCTTCGACCGGCGCGCGCTCGCCCGCGCTAGTGCGGCAGGGCCAGATCGGCGAGATCATTGCCGCCAAGCCGCAGGAGCGGCGCCGAATCATCGAGGAAGCCGCGGGCATCGCGGGGCTCCACTCCCGCCGCCACGAGGCCGAGCTAAAACTCAAGGCGGCGGAAGACAATCTCGTTCGCCTCGACGATATTTTGCGGCAGATCGATATTCAGGCCGAGGGTCTTAAGCGGCAGGCACGCCAAGCGGTACGCTTCCGTGGTCTCGCGGGCGAGATCAGGCGCAACGAAGCCTTACTCGCCCTCATCACGCAGGGCGAGGCGGCGCTTGTGCTAAAATCGGCCGAAGTCAAACTCGAAGCCGATCTGCGGGACGTGGCGGAACGAACGAGGGCCCAGGCCGAGGCTGCCAAGCGGCAAGCGCTCGCCACAGAAGAGCTGCCGGGTTTACGCGATAGCGAAGCCGCCGCCGCCGCCGAATTGCAAAGGCTTGTTGTTGCCAACGAGACACTCGATGGAGAAGAAAGGCGCGCGAAAAGCCGCGCCGCCGAACTGGAGCGGAGAATCGCGCAAACGGCGAGCGATATTGCCCGCGAGGCGGCCCTCATCGAGGACGCTGGCTGCGCCCTCGCGCGGCTCGATCAGGAGGCAAGCGAGCTCGCGGGGAGCGGCGTGGGCGAAACCGGAATCGAAGCTCTGCGCGAAACGCTCGCTGACGCCGAAGCGGTCTTGGCGGTCTCCGAAAAGACGCTCGCCGTGGCGCAGGATGTGCAGGCAGCGGCGGAGGCGCGGCGCGCGGCGCTGGAGGCGGCAAGCCGGGAAGAGGCGGCCCGCGCGGCGCGCATCGGCGCCGAAAGCGATACGGTGGAGAGAAAACGCGGTGCGCTCATTGCCGATTCCCCGGACGGCGCGAATTTCGGGATTTTGGAGGCGGCGCTCGACGAAGCCATCACGTCAGCCCAAACGCGCGAGGACGAGGTTGCCTGCGCCGAGGTCCGCGCCGCAAAGGCCGCCGCCGAAGAATTAAAAACCCGCGCGCCGCTCGCCGAAGCCGAGCGCAAGGCGCAGACTCTCGAAACGCAAATCGCAACATTATCCAAATTACTGAACGCCGGAGCTGGCGGCCATTGGCCCTCGGTCATCGAGGAGATCAGCGTCGCGAAGGGCTACGAAGCGGCGCTCGGCGCGGCGCTCGGCGACGATCTCGACGCCTCGACCGATCCGGCGTCGCCCGCGCATTGGGCAAGGACCGATGCTCTAAACGACCCCGCTTTACCGCCTGGCGTGGAAGCGCTCGCAGCGCGCGTTGCGGCGCCAGCTCCTCTCGCGCGGCGGCTAAACCAAATCGGCGTTGTCCCGCGAGCCGAGGGAACCGCCATGCGGGCGCTGCTGAAACCTGGCCAAAGGCTGGTCTCGACGGAAGGCGATTTGTGGCGCTGGGATGGTTTCACGCAAACGGCCGATGCCCCGGCTTCGGCCGCGCGGCGTCTTTCCGAAAAAAACCATCTCGGCGATCTTTCGATCGAAGCGGAAACCGCGCGCGGCGAAGCAAATGCCTTAAAGACCGATGCTGAGCTGGCCCAAACGGCGCTAGCCGCCGCGCTCGCCGCGGAAAACGCGGCAAGACAGGCGCAAAAGGAGGCTATGCGCAAGCTGGATGCCGCCCGCGCGGAAAAGGCGGCGGCCGAAAAGCACAAGGCCGCGATCGCCGCCCGGCTCTCGGCACTTGAAGAAGCGCTCCTCCGCCTCGCTGCTTCGCGCGGCGAGGCAAACGAAAAACACGCGCTGGCCGAAGCGGCGCTCGCCCAATTGGACGCGCCCTTTGAGCTGACCGCGCAGCTTGAAGTGGCGCGCGCGGCGGCGGCGCACGATCGCGCCGCAGTGGCGGAAGCCAGCGCCGAGCTGCAGAGCCATTTGCGCGACGCCGAGACGCGGGCAAAACGTATCCGCGGCATTGAAGAAGAGCGCCAATCCTGGCATGCCCGCGGCGATCGCGCGGGCAGACAAGTTAGCGCGCTGGAAGCGCGGCGCGAGGAGGCCACGCAAGAGCTGCGAAGACTTGCCGAGGCGCCGGAAAAATTTATGGCTGCCCGGCAAACTCTGCTGCGCCACATCGAAGCGGCCGAGGAAACGCGCAAGCAGGCGGCCGACCATCGGGCCGAGGCCGAGACCCGGCTTGCCGGCGCGAATCGCGCCGCGCGAGACGCTCTTGCCGAAATGAGCGCGGCGCGGGAGGAGAAAGCGCGCAGCGAAGCGAGGGTCGAAGCGGCACGGGCGCGCCGTGCCGAGATCGCCCATATGATCGCGGCCGAGCTTGATTGCGCGGAGGCCGAACTTTTCGGTCTCGCCCATGTCGCGCCGGGAGACATTCTCCCTTCCGCGGAGGAAGTCGAAAAGCGGCTCGACCGTTTGAAGGACGACCGCGAGCGGCTCGGCGGCATCAATTTGCGGGCGGAAGAGGAATTAAGCGAAATCCTCGCCTCGAAGACCAATCTTTCCACCGAGCATGCTGATCTGACCGAGGCAATCCGGCGGCTGCGCCTGGCCATCCAAAACTTGAACAAGGAAGGCCGCGAGAGGCTGCTTGCCGCCTTCGATGCAGTCCATGCGCATTTTAGGGAGTTGTTCACGACGCTTTTCGGCGGCGGCTCGGCCGAACTTCAGTTGATCGAATCGGACGATCCGATTGAAGCCGGGCTCGAAATCCTCGTTCACCCGCCGGGCAAAAGGCCGCAGGTCATGACGCTTTTGTCCGGCGGCGAGCAGGCTCTTACCGCGATGGCGTTGATCTTCGCGATCTTTCTTACCAATCCGGCGCCGGTTTGCGTTCTCGACGAAGTCGACGCGCCGCTCGATGACGCCAACGTCGAACGCTTCTGCGACCTACTCGACAATATGCGCGCCAAAACCGAGACACGCTTTATTACCGTCACCCATAATCCGATCACCATGGCGCGCATGAACCGGCTGTTTGGCGTAACGATGGCCGAACGCGGCGTAAGCCAGCTCGTCAGCGTCGATCTCGAGGAGGCCGAGCGCTTCCGCGAAGCTGGTTGAGCGCGGCAAGCCGGCGCGCCGGGCGGGAATCCTCGGAGCACAATGTCCCGTTATATGGCAGTATCTTGCACTTTCGCAGGGGAGGTTGATCCCAAGTCCGGCGATGTGCAGTTTAGCTCTTATGGCGCGGGTCGGGGGATTACTCGGTTGAGTGACAAGCGTATTCGCGGCGGCAAGTGCTTTCATTCTTATCATTTGTTCGATGGGGGTACTATACGGTTGATTCGGGAGCGCGGAAG
>JBQTKC010000425.1:0-2841 GCA_052386575.1 Beijerinckiaceae bacterium | reverse complement strand
CGGTCTGCCTCTGGCTTGGCGGGGTTGACTGGCCGGCCGTCCAGCTTGCGAGGGGAGCCGAAGCTGAGCGGCCGCGAATGATGACATTTCCGCTGGTATCCAGGATTCTCGCGTTTCTGGTAATGCTGTCGCTGCTGTTTCTGTTTGGCTTGGGACTCTTGAAAGTTCTTGAATTTATGCGTCGCCAGATTTCGTACTTTTGACCGGCGATTGTGAGTGCGCAAATTATTCGATCCGCGCCGCCCCTTCCTGCGCAGCGTCGCGATCGCCGGCAAGGCGTAGCCATTCGTCTTCGGCGGCAGCGAGAATTCGCGCAAGTTCGCCGCGCTGGGAGGACAACAGCGCCGCCTTGGCCGGATTCTCGATGAACACCGCCGGCTCCGCGAGCGCGTTGTCGATGCGGGCAACGAGATCGTGAAACTTACGCATCTTGGCCTCGATCGCCGCGATGCGCTTGTTCACCGCGCGCGGGTTCTCGCCTGGCTCCGGAGCCGCCTGTCTGGCTTGGCCGCGGTCTTTTTTCAAAGGCCTGCCGTTGCCGCCGCCGGGACCCGCGAGGACATATTTGTTGTAATCGTCGATGTCGCCGTCAAACGGCTTGACCGTGCCTTCCTCCACGAGCCAGAGGCGGTCGGCGCAGGCGTCCAAGAGGTACTTGTCGTGCGACACCAGAATGACCGCGCCCCGATACTCATTGATCGCTTCGATCAAGGCCGCGCGGCTGTCTATGTCGAGATGATTGGCCGGCTCGTCGAGAATTAACAGGTGAGGTCCGCCAAAACTTGCCAGCCCCAAGAGAAGCCGGGCTTTTTCGCCCCCGGACAATTGCACGGCCGCCGTGTCCGCCTTCACATCCGGAAAGCCGAGCTGCGCGCATTTGGTTCGAATTCTTGCTTCGGGCGCCTCGCGCATGAGCAATGCGATGCATTGATAGGGTGTTGCCGTCGGGTCGAGATCGTCGATCTGATGCTGGGCAAAGAATCCCACCTCCAGTTTCGACGAGCGCTTTATGCTGCCCTCTGTAGCTTTCAGCCTTCCGGAAACAAGCTTTGCGAACGTCGATTTGCCATTGCCATTGGCGCCTAAAAGGCCGATCCGGTCGTCGTCCGAAATAGCGAGGGAAAGCCGCCGCAACACCGGCTCTTCGCCATAGCCCGCGCTCGCATCCTCCATCGCGACAAGCGGCGGACTCAAAGGCCGTCGCGGCGAGGGCAAATGAAAGGGAAGGACTTGGCCATCGACGATAGCCGTCGCGGGTTCCATCCTGGCGAGCATTTTTAGGCGCGACTGCGCTTGCGCCGCTTTTGTCGCCTTGGCGCGGAAGCGATCGACGAAAGCCTGGAGGTGCTTGCGCTGGCCGTCCTGCTTCTTTTTCTGTTTCAGCGCGAGTGCCTGCCGCTCGCGGCGCTGCCGTTCAAAACTCGAATAATTCCCATGCCAAAGGGCGAGCTTGGCTGCATCGAGATGCAGGATATGATCGCATACGGCATCGAGCAAATCGCGGTCGTGGCTGATGACGAGCACAGTTGCCGGAAAGCGGCGGAGATAATCGATCAGCCAAAGCGTGCCTTCGAGATCGAGATAGTTTGTCGGCTCGTCGAGAAGCAAAAGATCCGGGCTTGAAAACAAGACGGCGGCGAGCGCAACACGCATCCGCCAGCCACCAGAGAATTCATCGAGCGGCCGCTGCTGTTCTGCTTCATCGAAACCAAGACCAGCCAAAATGCGCGCGGCCCGCGCGGGCGCCGCATGCGCGCCAATATCCATGAGGCGCGTTTGAATCTCGCCGACGCGGGCGGAGTCCGCCGCGGTCTCGGCTTCGGCGATCAGACGCGCGCGTTCGAGATCGGCGGCAAGGACAAAATCGATCAAGTTTCGCCCCCCGCCCGGCGCCTCCTGCTCG
Source organism: Beijerinckiaceae bacterium (assembly GCA_052386575.1). Lineage (GTDB taxonomy): Bacteria > Pseudomonadota > Alphaproteobacteria > Rhizobiales > Beijerinckiaceae > Methylocapsa. The sequence goes on along the minus strand of JBQTKC010000425.1, from coordinate 938 downwards.
ACCCGGCCAAGGCGCGTTGCACGGGGAAGGGATATGCTACCCGCGTCCGGGTTAAGTTCGCCCGCGATCATTTTGAACAGCGTCGACTTTCCGGCGCCGTTGCGGCCGGCGAGGCCCACGCGTGCATTTAGGGGAAGGGCGGCGGCCGCCTTGTCGAACAAAAGCCGCGGCCCAAATCTTAGAGTGATGTCGTTGATGTGGAGCATGCGGGCTTGTTGCCGGCCTCGCCCGCTCTGACAAGAGCAAGTTCGAGGCAGATCAATAATCGCGTCACCGGGATTACGGAAGCCTTTTTCACCGGCTTGCGTTCTCGCCGGAGATCCGGGCGCGTGGAACGGCGATCTCGGCCGATTACGACCCGATGATCGCCAAGGTGATCGTGTGCGATAAGGACCGGGACCACGCTCTTCTTGGGCTGCGCGCCGCGCTCGGCGAGACTCGCGTCGCCGGGGTTGCAACCAATCTCGACTTTTTACGCGCCATTGCATCCCATAACGCTTTCGGTGCGTCGCCGCCGGATACCGGATTTATCGAGCGCCATCGCGACGATCTTCTTGGCAAGCGGCCGCCCGCTGAAAATGTTGTTCTGGCCTTGGCGGCCGCCGGGCTCCTTTGCGAGCGCGCGGCCCTCGTGCGCGAACAAGCCCGGCGCTCGAACGATCCTTGGAGCCCGTGGAACAACCAAAATGGCTGGCGCCTGAACGGGCACGCGCATGAAACCCTGTATCTCCGCGAGATCCTGCCCGAAGGCTCCGGCGAGCGCCCCGTCGAGGTAATCTACCTGCGGGATGGCTGGCGGCTCGACTTGCCGGGGGGCACTTTTTTTCACGCAAGCGGCGCGCTCGCGCCCGATCATACTCTTGCCGCCGAGCTTGACGGCCGCCGCGTCAACGCGATTTGGGTTCGCTCCGGCGAAGAGATCCTTGTGGTTGCAGGGG
>JBQTKC010000424.1:0-2129 GCA_052386575.1 Beijerinckiaceae bacterium | reverse complement strand
GGCGCCGGCCGATTTTTCCGGCCTTGCCATCGATGTTGGATCCGGCGTTGGCGCCGCCGGTTTGGCCCTGGCGGTCGCGCGGCCCGGCGCGCGCATAGGCCTCTTGGAGAATGATCCCTTCATCGCGGAATTGGCCCGCGCGAATCTTCGGCAAAATAAGCTCGCGGACCGCGGCCAAGTTCTTGAAGCCGATCTTTTGTCGAAAGCGAGCTGGCGTGGCGCGGGCTTGTGCGACGAGAGCGCCGGCCTCGTCATTACCAATCCGCCTTTTCTCGACCCTAGCCGGGCGCGGCTGTCGCCTGACCCTGGAAAGCGGCGCGCGCATGCCATGCCAGCCGAGGGCGCGCTTGCCGCTTGGATCGTGGCGTCGCTTTCGTTGGTCGCGCCTGGCGGATTGTTTATCCTAATCCACCGCCCGGACGCCTTACCTCTAATCCTGCAAACGTTAGGCGCGCGCGCCGGCGGTATCGCGGTGCTTCCGGTTTATCCGCGGCGCGAGCGGACGGCAGGGCGCATTCTCGTGCGCGCGAAAAAGGGCGCCCGCGCGCCGCTCGCGATCGCGCCGCCGCTCGTTCTTCACGATGGAGAGGGATTCAGCGAAGCCGCCGACGCCATCCACAGGGGCGCGGCGACGATCGAATGGTGAGTTGCGAAGGTGTCTCCGTTGAGCCGCAGACACCTCTCTCTGGAGTAGAGGCGTTTAGCCTCAAGCAGCATCAGAAAAAGGCCAACCCGAAACAACCGGTGCGAAAATGTGATTCTCTCTGCCCTTCTATCGTATCAAGATTTTGGCACGATCCGGATGCAATCATGCGGCAAGAGCCTACTCTGCCGGTTTGAACGCTATCTCTGTGGGCGCATAAATGCCGGCGGCTGAGGACCGCATTTCGATATGGCGCTTGTGAAACCGCGCGAGACTCGCGCGGTGCCCGATCGAAACTATCGTCGTTCGGGCAAGTTTTCCGGCAAGGATTTCGTAGATATCGGCTTCCATCGCTTCGTCCATCGCCGACGTGGCTTCGTCGAGGAAGAGCCAATCGGGCTTGGCCAAAATCGCGCGGGCAATCGCCAGACGCTGCTGCTCGCCGCCGGAAAGCCTCTGCGGCCAATTGTCCTCGGCATCGAGTTCGCCGGTAAGGTCGCCGAGTTTCGCGGCACGTAGCGCCTTAAGGATCGCCGCGTCGCCGAAGGTATCGGGGTTTGCCGGATAGGTCACGGCGGCGCGTAACGTCCCGATCGGAATATAGGGCCGTTGCGGCAGCAGTAAAATCGTGGCCTCCGCGGGCAGAGTGATCGCGCCATCGGCATAAGGCCAAATGCCGGAGATCGCGCGGAAAAATGTCGATTTGCCGCAGCCGGAAGGGCCGGTCAGAACCGCCGGCTCGGCTCCGGCAAGCTGCAGGCTCGCGACGCTGACGATCACGCGGCCATCCGGAAGCCGCAAATCCAAAGCCTCGATTGCGAGATTATTCCGCGCGGGGTCCGCGCTCGCTTTTGGCGCAAACCCCGGAGTCGCCGCCTTCTCGATTGCGGCCTCGAAGGAGGTCAACCGGTCGAGCACCGCTTTGAATTCGGCGAGCGAAACATAGTAGTCGATGAAAAAGGTCAAGGCCTGGTCGACCCTGCCAAAGGCGCTTGCCGTCTGCGTCATGATGCCGAGCGTAATCTTGCCCGCGAAATAGAACGGCGCCGCGACGATATAGGGAATGATCGGGCTGAGCTGGCCGTAGGACGCCGTGAACGCGGTCAGATTTTTCCTGCAGGCGATGATCTGGAAATAATTCTTGACAATCGCGGCGAAGCGGGTCGCGAGCGAGATTTTTTCCGCTGATTCGCCGGAGAGCAGCGCGACTTGCTCGGCGTATTCCCGCAATCTTGCGAGCGAGAAGCGGAAATCGGCTTCATAGCGCTGCCGCTCGAAGGAAAGCTTAACGAGCGGGCGCCCGATCAAATGGGTCACCAGCGTGCCGACGCCGGCATAGATCAAAGCAACCCAGAACAGGAATCCAGGCACCGCGATCGTCGTATAAGGCAAGGTGAAGTTCGCCGAAAGACCCCAAAGCAGGATCGCGAAGGAGACGAGCGAACTCAAGTTCGCGATAAGCAAAATCGAAAAGGAGTAAATGCCG
>JBQTKC010000423.1:0-3197 GCA_052386575.1 Beijerinckiaceae bacterium | reverse complement strand
GGCGATAACACCAAGGCGGCCGATGATCGTCTTGTTCCTTCCCCCTGGCAGGGGGAAGGTTAGGATGGGGGTTGAGACGCCAGGAACCCTTCAACGCCACACCCCCACCCTCGCCCTCCCCCGTCGCAGGGGGAGGGAAGTGAACTCAGCCGCAAAAATACGTCCCCTGCGACCACCGTCCACTCCGCGCGCGGAAGCGTGCGCGCGAGGAGCTCGGTGATGCGCCCGGTGGAGGCGCGCGTCCGAGTCCCGCAGAGGAGCAAGACCGGAAGGTCGATCCCGGCGTGTTGGAAGTAGGTTCATGCTCGACGTCACACGACCCGCGGGGCGTGGGTTTGAAAAGCCTTGTAATGTTTCAACATGGTCGTTCTCCTCGAAGCTTGGAAAGCCGTTTCGGGATCGCAGAGCACGGAGCTCGGTCGCCTTTCCCGATGCGGGCAGAGTAGGGCGGGTGCCTTACCGGATGATTTCAAAACGCGGGAGAATGCTTACAAATGAAATCGATTCGGTTACCGTTGTAAGGATGATGCGCGGGCTTCGAGGCGATTTGCTGATGCGATTGGCCGCATGGCGGGGTGCGGGGCGTGGGCTGGTGTTGACAGTCCTTCTCATCGGAGGCTGCTCGGCGCCCGAGGCGCCTGTGCCCGAGCGCCCGGCGCTACGCTTTGCGCACAACCTATGGCCCGGATATTTTCCCCATCACCTTGGCCCGGGAGCTGGGGTACTACGCAGAGGGTGTTCCACGGGATGTATGGCTTGAGGACACTCCTACGTCCCATGAACGACGCCTTCCCATGCTGGGAGCCGATACCATCGTCCGTTCGGGCTGAGCGTAGCGGCTCGGCGCTTTTCCCGAGCCGCGGACTTGAAGTCCGGCTCGGGGCTTCACACGGGCTATCGGTGCCAAGCCTCGAGCCCGCCCTTCTACTCCGGCCCTTCGACTGCCAAGCAGTACGAGTGGGGACGGATAGGCAAGCGCTTCGGCTGCGATCGCAATACCGCACGGCGGCGGTGGCAGGAAACCATTGGGAGGGTGGTCGAACGGCTGAACAGCCCGATGGGAGCTCGCATGGTCAACTATGCCACCAAGTGATATACTGACCTCGGTGAGGAGAGTCTTCAAGACCCGCACTTCACCCGCTGGTTGCGGAAGACCGGCCTGACGGACGAGTCTCTGTGTAAGGCGGTTTCCGAAATGGAGCGTGGGCTCGTCGATGCGGATCTTGGCGGTGGTGTGGTCAAGAAGCGGGTGGCGCCGCCGGGGCGTGGGAAACGTGGCGGCGCCAGAACCCTCCTGGCCACCAACCGCGGCGATCGTTGGTTCTTCGTTTACGGATTCGAGAAAAGCGTGCGGGCTAATATCTCGGACGAAGAACTGAAAGGTTTGAGGGAGATTGCCAAGCAGTTGCTACACCGAACACCTGCCCAGCTCGACGAGGCAGGGCGGGACCGGTCGTTGCAGGAGATTCGTCACGAATGAAGAAGCCTAAGGCCAAGAGTCCGATCCTTGAGGCCGTACACGAGACGGCCAGCGATCTGCATCGGCTCGGGTTTATCGACAAGCGCAAGCTGCGCGAGCTCGATGCGCTCTGTCTTGAACCGATCCCAGACTACGACAGCAAGAAGATCCGTGCCGTACGGCAGCGGCTCAAGATCAGCCAAGCGGTGCTCGCGGCGGTGCTGAACACCAGCCTTTCGACCGTGCGTAAATGGGAGATCGGCGAGAAGCACCCGAGCGGGCCTTCCCTGAAACTGCTCAACCTCATCGACCGAAGAGGTCTGGATGCGGTGCTGTGAGCCCCGGTCCGGGACTTCAGCCCCGCCATCGGTGCCAGGCCTCGACCCAGCCCTTTGACTCCGGCACTGCGCGCGTGTGCTCAGGGCGAACGCACTTTCCGTGGTAGTCTCCACGAGCCTTCATGGCGCAGTCGGTGCACCGTAGGCTGCGATAGAGTGCTATTATAGCACTGGCGATAGCGAGGTAGCCCGGATGAAGCGAACTGGAATCCTGGAATTCCGGGTTTCGCTATGCTTCACCCAGGCTCCAGGGCTGAATTGGGTCGGTTCGGACCGCTTTTGATGGCTTGATGATTTCAGTGAAATATGCAGAGGAAGCGCGCTTATGAACGTGCCGGAACAGGTAGCAAAGCTCTGTCATGCATTGCCACCGGACAAGCAAGCAGAGATACTGGACTTTGTCGAGTTCCTTGTCTCCCGTCAGTCTCGCACCATGTGGACAGTCGAGAAGCGCCGAGAGATCGTGTCCAGAACAATGGGTTGTCTCGGCAATACGTGCACCAGTAGCGAGGCTTTTGCCCGGCGCAAACAGGAAGAAAAGGCCCAAGAGGAGCGCCATTGGAAAGCGCAGCCCTCACCCACTGTCTAGATGCCTGCGCGGTTATTGCCTACTTGCGTAGAGAGCCAGGGGCCGAGGTTCTCAAAGCGATCATCGAGCGTCCCGACACCTTCCTGACAATGCATGTCTGTAATCTCGGAGAGGTCTACTACGACTTTTTCCGTGACGACGGGCTCACAGCAGCCCGGACTGCATGGACAAACAGCCTGGCACTACCTCTCGAACTCCGTCGAGATGCAGATGACGCTTTCATCCAGAGGGTCGGTGTCATTAAAGTTGAAGAGCGGGCCTCCTTTGCCGACGCCTTTGCGCTAGCTCTTACAGAACGTCTGAACGTTCCTCTGGTCACCACCGACCACCATGAATTCGATGCCGTCGAGCGCAAGGGACACTTTCGCTTTGTCTGGTTGCGTTAACTCGACAAACGCAGATTCTTTGTTTGAAGCTTGCAAAAATACAGTTCCCGTAGGGCGGGTTAGCGACTTCATCGCGTAATCCGCCGTTCGGGCCGGCCGTCACTCCAGGCGCTGAATTATGGGAAAGACCAAGATATATTTTTTTATGCGTTGCAGCAGGTGTGCTATTGGTATCGATATATCGTGGTCTGTCCCCTAATTCCTGCACGCAATTGCATGGGTTTTGAGGAGCGCCAGTGGGGAGTAAACCCTCCCCCGTCCGCAAAAGGCGCGGACAGGGGAGGGAGATTCTCGGAGGTCCCTAACTCAGGGAACCTGCACCCGGACCTCACAGCGGCGCGCGGTGTCGGTGCCTGGGCCGCCGTCACAGAGATCGACGCCGGGGCCACCCTCCAAGCGGTCCTTGCCCGTGCCGCCGCGCAGTT
>JBQTKC010000422.1:0-4421 GCA_052386575.1 Beijerinckiaceae bacterium | reverse complement strand
GAGGCGCGGGTCGCGCCGCAACTCGCCGCCTCGCTCGCCGCGCTCGATTATCCGCGCGGCAAGCTAGACATCAAGCTCGTGATCGAGAACGACGATTGCGCGACGCGGCGCGCAATCGAAGCCTTGCATCTGCCCGCCAACTACGAAATCGTCGTCGCGCCCGCTGGCTGGCCAAGGACCAAACCCCGCGCGCTAAACGTCGCTTTGCCGCTGGTGCGCGGCGAATTCCTTGTAATCTTCGATGCCGAGGACGCGCCTGCTCCGGGCCAATTGCGCGAGGCGGCCGAACGTTTTTTGCGTGCCCCCCGCAAGCTTGCCTGCCTTCAGGCAAGGCTCGCGATCGACAATATCGAGGATTCCTGGCTGACCCGGCTGTTTGCGATTGAATACGCGGTGTTGTTTGATGTGTTGAACCCGGGCCTCGCGGGGCTTGGCCTGCCGCTGCCGCTCGGCGGCTCGTCCAACCATTTTCGCACTGAAATTTTGCGTGAAGTCTGCGGCTGGGACGCCTGGAACGTGACCGAGGATGCCGATCTCGGCCTTCGCCTCGCGCGTTTTGGCTATGGAGTCGGTGTTTTGCGGTCGAGCACGCAGGAAGAGGCGCCGGCGCAGATCAATACGTGGCTGAAACAGCGGCGGCGCTGGTCGAAGGGCTGGATGCAGACCTTCATCACGCTCGCCCGCAATCCCCGCCGCCTCGTCGCGGAGCTTGGCGGGGTGAACAGCCTGGCGCTCGCCCTGATGATGTCCGGTTTGGTGATCGCGCCGCCGCTCTGGCCATTTTTTACCGCGCTCATGATCCACGATCTATGTGCCGGCCTGCCGTCGCCCGCGTCCGCCCTTGAACTTCTCGAAGCCGTGCTTTGGATGTCGGCGGTGCTTTTCGGAGCAGCTTCGATCCTATGGCTCGCGATCCTCGGGATGAGCCGGCGCAAGCTGCTCGGTCTTTGGCCTTTCCTGCCGCTGCTCCCTGTTTATTATCTGCTCACCTCTGCCGCCGCGTGGATGGCGCTCTACGATCTTATTCTGCGGCCCTATCATTGGCATAAGACCGAGCATGGCCTCGCCAAGACCTCGCGGCAAGGCGTGCGCACGCGCGCCGCCGGGGCGACGGCGGTGAGGGCCAATGTCCTGTGAGGTTATCGCGGTTATTTCACCGGCCGTGGCCGAGTTCCGAAGTTGCCCGCTATATGTTAATCCTCGACGCCAGCTCATTATCCGGTGAGAGGCCGCATGAACGAAACGCATATCGTGTCACGGTAATTCAATCTACTATGGGAACGAAGCCTCGGAGCGCGTGGCCGATTGAGCGGGGGGAAACTTAAGAGGCGAACCGTCATCAGCTTGGCAATAGCGATGCTTGTCGCATCGTGCTCAGTCGATCCCAACGAACAGGCAAACAAGCTGTTCGTTGAAGCCCAGCAATTGATCGAGAAGGCGGAGACGCAACCGCTTGGAGAACGGCTGCCACTTTTGCAGGCCGCCGAAGAGAAGCTGAAAGCGATCGTCGCTGGGTACCCTGCGGCGAACCTGGCGGTCCAGCTCGCTTCCGGCCAAACAATCGGCAAAGTTTCGCTTAAGGGGGTGTCCGCAGCGATCGCCGGTGCGGCATGGGCCACCTGCCTCAAAGCTCCAAAGCGTGTTTGCATGATCAACCAAGCCTTGGAAGTGGTGCAGTCAATTGACCATGAGGGGTCGCGCCTCGACGCGCTCGCACAGATCGCCGTGGCGCGAGCAAAGGCCGGGCTCACGAAGGAGGCGGATGCCACTTTCGAGCAAGCTCTGCAGTTGGCGCAGTCAATTGACCCTGAGGGGTCTGCCCTCGGGGCGCGCTTCGTGATCGTCAAGGCGCAAGCAGAGGGTGGAAAAATCACCGAAGCCCTGCAGCTGGCGCGGTCAATTGGCGGTGATGGGCTTCGTGCCGAAGCGCTCGCACAGATCGCCGTGGCGCAAGCAAAGGCCGCGCCCACGAAGGAGGCCGATGCCACTTTCGAGCAAGCTCTGCAGCTGGCGCAGTCAATTGGCGATAGGATGTCGCGCGACTTCGTGCTTGCAGACATCGCCGTGGCGCAAGCACAGGCGGGCAGAACCACCGCAGCCCTGCAGCTGGCGCGGTCACTTGGCGGTGAGGGGCTTCACGCCGAAGCGCTCTCAGACATCGTCAGTACGCAGGTAAAGGCGGGCAAGATCACCGAAGCCCTGAAGCTTGCGCAGTCAATTGGCGACGCGGGGCTTCGTGCCAAAGCGCTTGCAAACATCGCCGTGGCGCTGCCGAATTGATGTCTCGGATCTTGCACACCGTGCCCTGGACCAGACCAGCAAGGCAGGCATGCCCGGCGGCCGGCCCATGTTCGCGCGCATGGCTGGCCAGGAGCCTGGCCGTCCAACGCTCGTGTGGATAACCAAGGTGCTTGGGTTTTTGGCAGGCGAGATCAACCAGCCATTCCCTGGCCCCGGCGGTGATGGCCGGCATTTTGCCGGGCCGTGGGCTGTCGTCCAAGGCCGCCAATGGGCCAAAGGCCGCGGCCCGCTCGACGCAGCGCTGGACGGTCTGATGTTGCACGCCGAGCAAACGGCCCACCGCGAAGAAAGACGGGTTCGCTCGCTAGGCCAAAAGCATGCGCGCCCGCTCGACCCGGCTCGCCGGTTCGGTTCGCGACCGCGTCATCGCCATCAGCTTCGTCACGACTTCTTCTCCAATGCTCACTTCGACCACAAGCCGCGGCGCCGCCACGATGCAAGACCTCGTTTCACGAATCACCAAACGAAGCTACACAACATCGCCGCCCAAAAGAATCCCGCTCAAATGATCGGTTCCATGGAATCGGTGTACTAGTGTGGCACCGGCCGCATCCTCAAAGGCGCGAAGCACGCGGACCTGCTGGTTCTGCAGGCGATCGATTTCGAGCTGTACATCAATGGCCGGACCGCCAGGACGTTCGGCCTCACCCTCCCCACTTGCCGTCGGCCGGTCGTAAGTTGATGGCTTTTCTTGATGCGGTTAAGATAAGGAAATGACCGATCTTCGTTATTCCGTAGTAGTCGAACCGCTGTCCGAAGCTGATAGAGGCGGTTTTGTGGCCTTCGCGCCTGACTTGCCCGGATGCATGAACGACAACAAAACCCCCGAGGAGGTGCTCGCGAACATAGGGGACGCCATCGAGGAGTGGATTGCAGCTGCTCGCGAATTGGGCCACGAAATCCCTGCGCCCTCGAAAGCGGCATGAGCTAGCCTAACCGGCGTTAACGCCGGCAAGCCCTTTATGCGGCCGTACGTGGCCGCTCGCGGGGCGGCACACTGAAGCCTTTGCTTGGCGCAGAGCAGAAAATTGAACCAAAGCGCTGCCGGATATGGCCATTAGCGGTGAACAATGAACCTTTACGCCGAATTCCAAGACCTGATTGGCACACTTCTGCGCCGGATCGCGGCAAGCGGGCGTTTGCCGGGAAATCTCGATCTTGCGCGCTTTGTCGTCGAGCCTCCGCGCGATCCGGCGCATGGCGATCTTTCCACCAACGCGGCGATGGTTTTCGCGAAAGAGGCGCGGCCTCATTTCGCCAATTCGCGCCAGCTTGCCACGGAAATCGCTGCCTCGCTTGCCGGTGACCCAATGGTTGCCGAGGCCGAGGTCGCGGGCCCGGGCTTCATCAACATCCGGCTCAAACCAGAAGCTTTCTACCGTGTCTTGCGCGCCGTCCTGGAACTTGGGAAAGATTTTGGCAGGCCGGCCCCTGACAAAAACGCGCGGCAAAAAATCAATATCGAATATGTCTCGGCGAACCCGACCGGTCCCATGCATGTCGGCCATGGGCGTGGCGCGGTGTTCGGCGACGCGCTCGCCAATCTGCTTGCTTTCGCCGGGCACGAGGTCACCCGCGAATTTTATATCAATGACGCGGGTGCCCAGGTCGATGTCCTGGCCCGCTCCGCGTATCTGCGCTACCGCGAGGCGCTGGGCGAAAAAGGCAGCGAAATCCCCGAAGGTTTTTATCCCGGCGATTACCTGAAGGACGTTGGCGCGGCGCTCGCTGAAAAATATGGCCGCACACTGCTAGGGCGGCCGGAAGCCGAATGGCTCGACGAAGTGCGCGGGGCCGCGATCGGCGCGATGATGGCGATGATTAGGTCCGATCTCGCGGCCCTAAACATCGAACACGAGGTTTTTTTCTCGGAGCGCTCGCTAACCTGTGGAGCCGAAGGCGACTTGGTTGCCGGGGCGATCGAAAAACTGCGTCGACGCGGTCTCGTCTATGAAGGGCGCCTTCCGCCGCCGAAAGGGCAGGCGCAAGAAGATTGGGAGGATCGCGAGCAAACCCTGTTCAAATCGACGGCTTTTGGCGACGCCGCCGACCGGCCGCTCATGAAATCGGACGGGTCCTACACCTATTTTGCCTCCGATATCGCCTATCACAAAGTCAAG
>JBQTKC010000421.1:0-9463 GCA_052386575.1 Beijerinckiaceae bacterium | reverse complement strand
CGCGCACTACGGCACGACTCTATATGGAGCGACGTCCACTACATCAAACTCGGGCACGGTGTTCAAAATTCCGTGAGACGTTGGCGTGAGGCGCTCCGAAGAGATTGAATTAATCTATCGGGACCCGATCGGACTCGGCGGATCCAGGTTTATAGATTAATCTTTAGGTCTCGCAGGCAGGGCGAAGTGCGGATGCGTCCATGGCTTGTTTGGCTGGCCGCCATGCTGGCCTCGGCCGGCATCGGCGGGGAGGCTTTCGCGCAAGAAAAGGGCACGCTCGAACCAATCAAGCTGGCGCCGCTCGCGCATCCGGAGGATCCCTCCACGCCGGCGAAGCAATTGTTCGGACGTCAAGTTGTGCCGGCGGCCTTGGCCGCGCGCACCATCGGATTTTATTCGCGCGGCTGCCTCGCGGGCGGAAAGGCACTGCCTGTCGACGGCCCCGCGTGGGAAGTGATGCGGCTGTCGCGCAACCGCAACTGGGGTCATCCGGCGCTAATTGCCTTTCTCGAACGCTTTGCGCGGAAAGTGCCGGCCGTCAGCCAATGGCCCGGAATTCTTGTCGGCGACTTGTCGCAGCCGCGCGGCGGGCCAATGCTCTCCGGACACGCCTCGCATCAGATCGGTCTCGACGCCGATATTTGGCTGACGCCCATGCCAAACCGCGAACTGTCGCGCTTGGAGCGTGAGGAAATGCCGGCAGCCAACATGGTGCGGCCGGACCGGCTTGACGTCGATCCGGCGAAATGGACGCCAGATCATCTCGCGGTCATCAGGACGGCTGCGCAAGACCCTGCGGTGCAGCGCATTTTCGTCAATGCCGCGATCAAAAAAGCGGTGTGCCGCGAGGCCACGGGCAATCGATCATGGCTCGGCAAGGTCCGTCCCTACTATGGACATGACTTTCATTTTCATGTCCGCCTCGCTTGTCCGGCAGGGGAAGCCGCCTGCCGGGAACAAGATCCGGTGCCGCCCGGAGATGGCTGCGACACCTCGCTCGCCTGGTGGTTTTCGGACGCGATTCTGCATCCGAGCCCGGGTCCCGCAAAGCCAAGGCCGCCTTTGACGATGGCGCAACTGCCGCCGGAATGCAAAAGCGTCCTCACCGCGCGCTGAGAAAATATTTGACTGCGCCTGCCGCGGTTTCGAATACGAGACAAAATTAGTTCGCATTATTCGCGGGGACCGGGGTTTCGACCAATTCCAGCGGCTTCATTTTTATGTGATGCAGCTTGGACTTGCGACGCACGCTTGCGCTGCGCCCCATGACGATGGGCGCCTGCGGCCTAGCGTGCTTCGCGGCGGCGGGCGCGCTCACGGGAAGAGGATGACCTCCTTTGTTGGCACCCCCCTTGGGAGTGCCCGCGGCGAGCGAGACGCTCGTCGCGGCGAGGCTCGAAAAAAAGAGGATTCCAAAAATTCGTCCAAATGTCATCACGTAACTCCAACAGCCGGACATCCATTCAATTGATCTCCGCGTATCTCCAAACGCGCCAGATGCCAAAATGTTGCATCGATGGCTGCGCCGAGCCAAGTGTTTCCCTGGTTTATTTAAAAGCTCGGAAATACAAGTTTCAAGTAAAAATTTCGTTGATGGCGGGGGTTGCCTCGCTCGTGACTCATTGGCGGAAGAAATCAATTCCGGATGCGCGGACCATCATCCACGCCTAATGCGGCGCGACACCGATGGGGCAAGAAACGCCAGTGCCGCCAAGGCCGCAATAGCCCTGCGGATTTTGCGCGAGATATTGCTGGTGATAGGCTTCGGCGTAATAAAATTCCGGCCGGTCGCGGATCTCCGTCGTAATTGCGGGAAAGCCGCGCGCCGCCAGCGCTCTCGAGAAGGCCAGTTTGCTGGCTTCGGCCGCCACACGCTGGGCGGCGTTTTCGACATAGATGGCGGAGCGATATTGCGTACCAACATCGTTACCTTGCCGCATCCCTTGGGTCGGATCATGGCTTTCCCAAAAGGTCCGTAACAACCTTTCATAGCAAACCTTTGCCGTATCGAAAGCGACCAGCACGACTTCGTTGTGGCCGGTCGCCCCCGAGCAGACTTCCTCGTAAGCGGGGTTCGGGGTAAGGCCGCCCGCGTATCCCGCCGCCGTCACATAAATACCGTCGCCAAGCTCCCAGAATTTGCGCTCGGCGCCCCAGAAACAGCCCATTCCGAACAATGCGGTCTCGATGCCCGGCGGAAACGGAGGTTTTAGTCCGTGCCCGGTCACAAAATGGGTTGCGGCGGTTAAAATCGGGTCCCGCCGTCCGGGCAGAGCCTCGGTGGCGGTAGGCAGGGAAGCGCATTTGCGAAACGACAACATGGGCCGCATCCATCGGGGGACTTAGTCCATCCGCCCTAATAACGGTCGTCGTCCAAGTGCATGGTTTTCGCCCGCCATCCTGGTAGCATGGCGTAAACGCAAACCCATGACACCTTGTTATTACTAGTGTTGCACGCTACTTCGGGAGAAAAATATTCAGCGGTGTATGGCACATTCGCAAAATCGCCTGGATTGGCACCTGGCGCAGCGGGGGCTTTGCCGCCGACGGTGTTCACCCGTTGTACAAAAGTTACGCCGTTGAAGACACCTGGGCCTTGGGTGGAAGCCGCGCTCAGCAACAACAAGGGAATGGCGTTTGTGTCAGGCGTGCAAGCTGCCACGCGGATGCCGACCACCTTGCTACCACTGTTACTCTCCCAGGTCGGCCCCGCATAGTGCGTCCCTACCAACCCATTATAGCCAGGGTCCGCGTACAAATTGGCATTCGGCGCGACGAACGTCCAGGCGCCGCCGTTCCACTGATAGATCTGCACGCCGATGGCGTAAGTGTGAAACACTACCTCGTTTCCGGTTGGAAACCGCAAGCTGTCGCAGAGCGGCGAGGGCAAGTTGGGGCCGTTGGCCGCCCTTACGCTTACGACGGCGGCGAGGGTGAACAGGCTGGCAGTCATTAGACCGAGTACGCGCGCCGCTGACAGAGCCCGGCTCGCCTTCTTCAATTTCAATGCTAAATGATTTTTCATAGAGTAGCTCCTTATTATTGGGGGCGAAAATAAACGCCTAATCCGACACTAGATGACCGGAGAATGGTACGTTCGATTTGGCTGCGTGGCAAGTCAGTGTCCGAGCGTCGTTGATCCGTCGATGCCGTGCGCGAGGGCCTCATGGTGCCGGCGCGACCCCCCGGAGGCGCGAGCGTTCAACGGCTGGAATAACCAAATCTTGGCGACGGTTTGCGGCCAAGCCGGATGGCCAAACATCCGATGGCGCCCACGGCGAAGCATGCCGGCAAACGCATCAGTTCGGCCATAACGTGGTCCCAAATGAAAAGATGAACATGACGTTCGGCGAAGGCCTGCGCCAAGGCCACCTTGCCCGGGGCGAGCGCCGTGAACCACTCGCCGAGCGGCGTAACATATAGTCTTGAGCCCGCGACGGAGCGCGTGGCATCCCCGAGGAGCGCAATGAACGCGGCCGCCAGCAAGCACAGACCTAAAAAACGCAAAAGCAGCCGCAACATAATTTACGCGAAGCTCCTTTCGCTAGCGTGACCTAGGCCGCAAACCGAGGTCCTCATGTGGGCCCGCGATGGAACCCGCAATGGCGCCGGCCAATATTTTCGGCCGAGGGAACGGCCCGGCTTTACCGCCGCGCCGGCATCCTCCCGCGCGATTTCCCCACGGTCACTGCGCCGTTCGCATTGCGTTTGAAGATGCCGGCGTCTATATAACGGCGCGATTTTCTCCTCGGATATTTTGTTTAGCTTCGCCGGCGGTATCCGCGACCAACGCGGGGTTCTCCGTGTCCGAGCGCATAGGAGACTGAGATGAGCAATGCGCCACTGATGCCAAAGGCTACCGCCGTCTGGCTGGTCGAGAACACCTCGCTCACATTCGAACAGATCGCAAATTTTTGCAAACTTCATCCGCTGGAAGTGAAAGGGATCGCGGACGGTGAAGTGGCGTCCGGGATCAAGGGACTTGATCCTATCACGTCCGGCCAGTTGACCCGCGAGGAAATCGCGGCGGCCGAAGCGGAGGAGAAACACCAGTTGCAGCTCGCGGTATCCAAGGTGCGGCTGCCGGGACAAGGCCGCAAGCGCGGCGCCCGCTACACACCGCTGTCGCGGCGGCAGGATCGTCCGAATGCCATTCTCTGGCTGGTCCGCAATCACCCGGAGCTGAAGGATGCGCAGATCATGCGCCTCGCCGGTACCACGAAGTCGACGCTGCAGGCGATCCGCGACCGCACGCATTGGAATTCGGCGGCGTTGACGACGATCGACCCCGTCACGCTCGGGCTATGCTCGCAAACGGATCTCGATTTGGAGGTCAACCGCGCCGCCAAGGATCGTCCGGCGCCCGAGGAAGACCGTGGCCAAACCCTCGTGCCAAGCGAAGTTACGACGCGCGAAACCCAAAACGAACCAGTGAGCGAAGCCGGTGTTTTTGGCAGTTCTGGCGTCGAAAAAGCCGAACCGGAAGCCGGTATCGACGTCAATTCAGTTTTTGCCAAGCTTAAGGACCTCAAGGTCAAAGAGTAGCAGTTTGACCTTTCCATTGCGGAAAGCTAGACCGGCTGAACTACGCTTCCGCGGTTCTTCGGCGCGCTTGAGCGTTATCTGCCCAGCGCGGCTTTCGCGGGCGAGGCCGAATTCCTTTTGAGTCAGGGTATATTCTCAACCACGGTCTCACCTTTCGCGAGCCAAAATCGCCGATAGGGAGTACACTACCCAATTGGAATCGGCAAATGCTCTTTCTCGCGATTGCCCTCGGCCCGGCCGATTCCGTACTTGCGGAATGTCTAGGCTTATGTTAGCGATTATGATCAAACGTTACTTGATCCTTTTTGTAGTCCCGGCCGGCGCGATCTGGGACAAGGCGCCATCCGTGGACGTCTCTCGCGCCGCCGATATGGTTTAGGGTGAGATGGATCGTGAAAACGCGCGCATTTAGAAATTCGCTGGAACACACGGTTAGATTTGTTCACGATCTCGACCGCGCCCGTAACATCGGGGACATATCGGCGCAGGTCTTGCGTCACACCGCGGAGATAGGGGCCGAATACGTCATAGCGGGGACTTTCCCAGGTGCGGGTCCCCGGCGCCAACAGCTTAGTCACGCTTTGTTCGCCGAGTGGCCATCGGAGTGGATGAACCGCTATGTGTCGCGGGGATATTTGCTGAAAGATGCAATTATACTCCATGCGAAATCGAGGGCTGCCCCTTTCTATTGGAACGAACTAGCTCCTACAATTAAAGCCAATCCAGCGGCGCGCCTCGTAATGGAGGAGGCACGCGAGTTTAAACTCGTTGAGGGATTCACGGCTGTGATACCAACGCTCGACGGGCAAACGGTGGGATTTTCCATCGGCGGGCGACATTTCGAGACTGATCCCGATAGGCTCGGTGTGCTAACTCTCATCGCGAGCTACGCCACGGCGCGCGCGATTGCATTGCAGCAAGAATCGTCGAACCAAAGCAAGAACATCACCTTGTCCCCGCGCGAGCGCGAGGCTTTGCAGTGGGCGGCCGAGGGCAAGGGCGATTGGGAAATCGGCGAGGTCATGAATATTTCCGAACATGGAGCGGACAAACATTTGCGGTCGATCCGCGCGAAACTCGGGGCGATCAACCGCACGCAGGCGGTCGCCGAAGGAATCCGCCGGGGGTTGATCGCGTAAAGGTACGCGAGCGCGTACTATCGACATACAATTTCCTTTGGCATTTTCCAAACAGGATCGATTTGGAAAATGACCAAGGGGCACAAGGCAACCGGCGTTTTCCAGAGAACTTGGCCTGGAGAATGTCAGTGATTCATATTGTAACCCCCGAAAACGACTATCTTTATCGTGACGAAATGGACCAAGCCTATCGCTTGCGTCATCAGGTTTTCGTAGACGAAATGGGCTGGCACAATCTCGCCAAGCCCGACGGACGCGAGATCGATCAATTCGATAACAAGCACACCGTGCATATGCTCTACATCGAGCACGGCGTGGTGTTGGGGTACCAGCGTCTATTGCCTACGACTCGGCCGCACCTGCTCTCCGAGATCATGC
Organism: Beijerinckiaceae bacterium; assembly: GCA_052386575.1. Classification (GTDB taxonomy): domain Bacteria; phylum Pseudomonadota; class Alphaproteobacteria; order Rhizobiales; family Beijerinckiaceae; genus Methylocapsa. The sequence continues at coordinate 3,401 of JBQTKC010000421.1, read as the reverse complement.
CGCAGCTTTGCGAGGTCGAGCGCCCGGTTGGCGCCCATATTTGGGAGATTTCGCGCCATTGCGTCGCGCCAGGCCATCGGAACGGCGGACGCTACGCGAGCCGGATTGCCAACGCCCTGGGATCGGGCTTGCTCGAATGGGCCCTTGAATGCGGAGTCTCAAAGTTCATCATCGAGATTGAGCCGATGGGGCTGCTTCCCCTGGTCCAGCTTCATTTCCAACCGTTACCGCTCGGCTTGCCGAGCAAAGTCAACGGACGAGAGGTGCTTGCGGTGACGCTCACCTTCGATGGGCGGACGCTTGAGCGCTTTCGGGAAATCCGCGGCAACCGCCGCCGGGTCCTCACCGAATCCTTCGAAAGACCCGCCCTGCTGCATGCCTGAGGCAGGCGCCGTTTACTTTTAGCTCGGGCAGGAGGCGTTGGCGGCCGCGGGTTTCAATACTAATCATTAATGTACGTCTCCGGGAAATTCCCGGCCGCCAATATGCCAAGGGCCATTTTTGCGCTATAAGGAGTCATGACGCCGTCGAATTGTTCCGGCAACCCGGCATTTCTGCTTCCGGCGGCTGCGGCGGAGGCGTGGCGGTTGGAACGGAATACGTGAAAAAAATACCCAATCCGATCGATCGGCACGTGGGCGGCCGCGTCCGCATGCGGCGGGTCATGCTTGGCATGAGCCAGGAAAAATTGGGCGACGCCTTGGGGCTGACGTTTCAACAGGTGCAAAAATACGAAAAGGGCACCAATAGGATCGGCGCGAGCAGGCTCCAGCAGATTTCGCGGACGCTCGATGTTCCGCCGGCGTTCTTTTTTGAAGGTGCGCCCTCCTTCGAATTAATCGCCAGTGCCGAATCGCGGCAAATGGGCGTCGCGGAAGATTCGAGCGCCGCCTATGTCGCGGATTTTTTATCGACCGCCGAGGGCCTCCATTTGAATATGGCCTTTGCCCGGATTCACGATTCAAAAATCCGCAAACGGATCGTCGATCTCGTGACCTCGCTCGCCGGCGAAGAGCCAGGACCGGACGCGCGGGAAAATCAAAACCCCGGTGAAGACACCGCGGGATGAGATGAAGGGAACGCGGCTCCATACACAAACGCTATTGCGCGAATGGCTTGACAAAACGAGCGGCTTGCCAAATGCGTTGCCGCTACAATCTGTTCTTTCCTTTGGAGATAAACTTTGGCTCGCGAAAATTACGAATTTACGAGTGAATCCGTCGCGGAAGGCCATCCGGACAAGGTATGCGACCGGATTTCCGACGAGATTGTCGACCTCTTCTTCCGCGAAGGGGCGAAGGCCGGTTTGGATCCCTATCAGACCCGGGTAGCATGCGAGACCTTGGCAACGACCAACCGGGTCGTCATCGCGGGGGAAGTGCGCGGCGCGGCGATCAATCCGGGCGCGATCGAGGCCGCGGCGCGCGGCGCGATCAAGAACATCGGCTACGAGCAGGAGGGGTTCCACTGGCAAACCGCCAATGTCGAAATTCTGCTGCATGCTCAATCCGCCGACATCGCGCAAGGAGTCGACGCCGCCGGCAATAGGGACGAGGGAGCTGGCGATCAAGGGATCATGTTCGGCTATGCCTGCCGGGAAACGCCGGAACTCATGCCGGCGCCGATTTACTACGCCCATAAAATTCTCGAGGTGCTCGCCCGCGAACGCAAGGCAGGCTCAGGCGCCGCCGCCAAGCTCGGTCCGGACGCCAAGAGCCAGGTGACCGTCAAATACCTACAAGGCAAGCCGGTCGGCGTGACGCAAATCGTGCTTTCGACGCAGCATCTGGACAAAGCTCTGAGCTCTGAAGATGTGCGCGATATTGTCGAACCCTATATCCGGAAAACCTTGCCGGAAGGCTGGATCGCGCCCGGCACGGTTTGGCACGTCAATCCAACCGGTAAATTCGTGATCGGCGGCCCCGACGGCGATTGTGGCTTGACCGGCCGCAAGATCATCGTCGACACCTATGGAGGGGCGGCTCCGCACGGAGGCGGTGCATTTTCCGGCAAGGATCCGACGAAGGTTGATCGCTCGGCCGCTTATGCCGCCCGCTACCTCGCGAAAAACATCGTCGCCGCGGGTCTTGCCGATCGCTGCACGATCCAGCTTTCCTACGCTATCGGCGTCGTCGAGCCGCTGTCGATCTATGTCGATACCCACCTCACGGGCCAAGTTCCGGATGAAAGGATCGAGGCAGCCCTCTTCGAAGTCATGCGCCTTTCAACGCGCGGCATCAGGGAACATCTCAAGCTTAATCAGCCGATTTACGCGCGCACTGCCGCCTACGGCCATTTTGGCCGCACGCCCGATTTGGACGGCGGTTTTTCCTGGGAAAAGACCGATTTGGCGGACGAGCTTAAAAGCCGCCTCGCCTGATTTTTGGCATTAGGCCGCAATCGCAATGAGCTATCTCCAGTGTGGCGTTCCACGTTGCGGGGCAGAGCACAGCCAATTGCGCCGGTTGGGATAGGACAAGTTTTGCACGGCCACGCCCGCGCGGCGGAGGCAGCGCGTCGAGCAATGCAAAATGGTCAAAAGAGGCTGAACGATTTGGCGCAGGAGTACAGGATCAAGCGGACGACCGCCGCCAAGGGGAGAAAGCGCAGCTTGGGAGCGCGAAAGTCCATGGGATCGAAGTGGCGGATTGGTAGGACCGGCAAGATCCGCCATTCGTCTTGAAGATAAACATCATAAGGGCCACCGCTGCGGGTGCTATGATCGACGATGTTAACTGCCACAACAGAGGTCTGGGCGCCCAATGCGCCGGCTGGCGCTAAGCGGTGAGAAGATATTGTTCGGTCCGCCCGCCGACGCGGAGGGGAGCAAGCAATCCGGCGATTTCGCTCGCGGGAATTGGCCGGCTGATCAAATAGCCTTGCATTTCCGTGCAGCCGGCGGCGCGCAACCATGAAAGCTGTTCTTCCGTCTCGACGCCTTCGGCCAGGGTGGGAATGCCGAGGTTCGATCCGAGACTGGCGATCGCCCGGATAATCGCCATGCAATCCGCGCCCTCGCCAACCTCGGCAATGAACGACCGGTCGATCTTGATCTTGTCGAAGGGAAAGGCGCGCAAGTAGCTCAGGCCGGAATAGCCGGTGCCGAAATCATCCATCGCAATGCCGACCCCGAGCGCGCGCAAGCTGCGCAAAGTGGCGAGGTTGGTTTTGCTTTCCGCGAGGAGAACGGATTCCGTGATCTCGAGTTCGAGCCGCGCCGCCGGCAGTCCCGCGCTGGCCAGCGTGGCGAAAACCACCTGCGGCAAGTTGCCTCTCTTGAACTGAACCGGCGAAAGATTCACCGCGACTTTCATATTGTCCGGCCATTTCGCCGCTTCGGCGCAGGCTTGCCGCAGCACCCATTCGCCGATCGGGACAATCAAGCCGGTCTCCTCGGCGAG
>JBQTKC010000420.1:0-8943 GCA_052386575.1 Beijerinckiaceae bacterium | reverse complement strand
GGGCGCGCAATGCGTCACGGCATGTTCGCCCATTTCAACGCCGATATACCGCCGCCCCATTTTGTGCGCGACGGCGGCGGTCGTGCCGGAGCCAAGAAAGCTATCAAGCACAAGGTCGCCGGAGTTGGTGGCGATTAGAAGGAGGCGTTGGATTAGCCGCTCTGGTTGAGGTGTATCAAACGCCCTTTCAGATAGATTAAAGGCATTAATCTCAGCCTTCGACGTTCGATTAGTTCCAACTTCTGCATGAAACCATATAGTTTCAGCGGGACGATCCTTAATGTTATCGGCATATATCCGGTAATACGGAACCCATCCGTTTCTGCCGTTTACCCAATCTATTCTTGAATTTTCTTCTTCTACTTTTTCTTTATTCCAACGCCATGCGCCGTCCGAACCATCTTGCTTTTTAGGATAAACCATAGTGCCGTCGGGGGCTTTTATTGCATAATAAAGCGTAGGACGCGCCTCGCGCGTTTCGCCTTGCCCTCCCATAGCGCGCAACGGCTTAGTATAATAACGCCTACCAAGTTCATCTATTCTATTATAATGCTCTGGTATCTCTTCTGACGGCAGTTTTTTGAACAATACTGCTTCTAAATTTTTTGCGATAACTAAAACATTATCGTGCCGATAAGAAAAAAAGACGGCGTCCATTCGCGGGCTATCAGACTTTTCCCAAGCAGCCACACCAATAAAATTTTTCCGCCCAAAAACCTCGTCCATGATGACCTTGAGATAGTGGGCTTCATTATCGTCAATCGTCACCCAGATGCTGCCATCTTCCGCCAGCAATTCACGCAACAACTCAAGGCGCGGATACATCATCGCCAGCCATTGGCTATGCTCAAGATTGTCGTCGTAATGCTCGAACGCGCTGCGGGTGTTGTATGGCGGGTCAATGAAAATGCACTTCACGCGTCCGGCATAATAGGGAAGCAAGGCTTTTAAAGCCTCAAGGTTGTCGCCCTGAATAAGCATGTTCGACGTTTCAGAGTCGCCCGCGCTGTGGGCGTCATCTGCTTCTAACAGGCGATAGGGCACGGCCTCGGCGGCTTTGACATGCTTCTCTCGATCCAACCAGTGTAAAATAGGCATGAATTTTCGTCTCTTCCTTTCCTCTACCTTGGTTTCATTGAAGCCTTCCGCCAATCCTCCTTAACAGTCTTGCGCCTATGCAAAGCCTCACCCGCGTCCTTCGAGACGGCAGTTCAGCCTTCCTCAGCGCGGCAGCCTCGCGATGAGCTTCTCGTACAGCGGGTTTTCCGCCGAGAACACATAGTCTTGCGCCGCGACGCAGACATGGGCGGCGCCTTGCGCGAGCAGCCAATCGGCGAGCGGCGCGGCCTTGTCTTTCGGGCAATTCAAGCTTAGCCGTCCATCGGCCGCAAAAAAGCGCGCGCGGGCGGAAAACGCGGCCTTTGCTTCCGCGAACAGAGAATCGTCAGAACGCGAAAGCACGGCCGAGACCTCGCGGGTCGCGCGCGCCTCCTCTTCCGCCGCGATGCGGGCGAGAATGATGCGGGCGGCCTCGCGGGGGCCTGCACTCCAGTCGGCGTCAAGAGACGCGACAAGATTGGCCTGCGAGCGCAAAATCGTGCCGTCGTCGAGAATTTTAAGCATATTGGCGAGTAGCGTCGCGCCGGTCGACGTAATATCGACGATGAGCTCGGCCTTGCCTGCCGCCGGGGCGCCTTCGGTCGCGCCGAGGCTTTCGACGATGCGGTAATCGGCGACATGCCGCTCGGCAAAAAAGCGCCGGGTCAGATGGACATATTTGGTCGCGACGCGCATTCGCTCGCCGCGCCGGGCCCGGAAGGCCGCCGCGACATCTTCCAAATCCGCCATGGTTTTCACGTCGATCCACGCGCGCGGCACCGCCACGACGACATCGGCATGGCCGAAGCCGAGCGGTGCCAAAAGCTCGACTTTCGCTTCGGCATCGGCAATGGTTTCGCGAACGAGATCCTCGCCGGTGACGCCGAGATGCACATGGCCGGCGGCCAATTGCGTTACTATCTCGGTCGCGGAAAGAAACGCTATTTGGACATTTTCCAGGCCGGCTACCGTGCCGTGGTAATCGCGCGCGCCATATGCGAGTTCGAGACCCGCGCGGGCGAAAAAAGCCGCGGCGTTGTCCTGCAACCGCCCCTTGGAGGGAAGCGCGAGCACGAGAGGATTTTTGGCGCCGTGTGAACTCATGGCGTCCCCCGTTCCGCGCCCAGGCGGCTGATCCAGATCGCCGCGCCTATGGCGGGAATCGGCTGTCTCGCGCCAAGCGCTTGCGGAAGCGCGTCGTAGCGGCCTCCCCTGATGGCAGGTTCTACCGCACCGTGCTCGCGCGCCTCGAAAACGAAACCTGTGTAATAGTCGAGATTGCCGGTAAAGCGCGCGGCAAAATGGAGTTTTGCGGCATCGAGCCCTTGCTTGGCGATAAGCCCAAGCCGTTTGTCGAAACTGTCAAGGGCGGCGGAAAGATCGAGTTTTGCTCCAGCGGCAAGCGCGCGCAGCAGCGCGGACGCGTTCTGAGGCTCCCCCTCCACGCTCAGGAATTGCTCGATGACCGCGCGTTTTTCCGAGGAAAATCCCGAGCCCGCCTTGAGCGCCGCCTGTTCGAGGAAACGATCGGCGATCTCGGCTGGGCTGCGGCCGCCCGCCGGGGCCACGCCTGCGATAGTGAGAAGATTCTCGACGAGCGCGCGGGCGCCCTGCTTATCTGCGCCTTCCAAAACGCCGAGCACGCCGGAATGATCGGTGCCGTTCAAGCCTGGGCTTAGGATCGCGTCGAGTGATTTGCCTTGCGAGTGGCCGCGGGCAATGCGGCGGCGCCATTGGGGCGTGAGATCGAGCGCGTCGAGAAGCCGGAAAAACAGCCCGGCGTCGCCGATCCGCACAATTAGCCGCGAAGGGGCGGCCTCGCAGTTTATGGCGGCGCTTGCCGCTTCGAGCGCCAGCGCAAGGATTTCGGCGTCCGTCGCCTCCCGGTCGGCGCGGCCAAAACTTTCAATTCCGGCTTGGGTGAATTCGCTTGGGCGGCCTGGGAGAAACCGGAAAACAGGCCCGCAATAGGAGAAGCGTGCGCTCTCTCCAGCACGCGCCGTGGCGAGATAGGCGGCCAGGACCGGAATCGTATATTCGGGACGAAGGCAATAGTCGGCGCCGGAAAGATCGCTTGTGAGATAAAGCTGGCCGCGCAGCTCTTCGCCGGAATCGAAGAAGATCGAAGCCGGTTGCAGGATCGGCGGCTCACACCGCGCGTATCCGGCGCCAGTGAGATGGGCGATGATGCGTTCGGCGCGCTGATCGGCAAAAGACAAAGGTCTGTCCCGGAAAGCTCAAGGAAGGTCGCTTCTCTTAGCAAGGCGAGCCATGTTGCGCGACAAGTTTTAGGAAAAGGCGCACGCGTCTTGGCGAGTGAAGCGCCTTAGGCGACGGTCATCGCGGACAGTATGTCGAGTAAGACCAGACAGCAAATGAGCGCAGCGGCGAATCCAATGCTGCGCGTGAGCGCCGCTCAGCGCCGCAATGGCGCCAGCGCCAAAAGAGCCCTTGGCAGCGCGTTCGGGACAGACGCACCACTATTAGAGCCTCAAACTTTATCTGAAATTGGAAATTCGTACGTCCGCTAACTGCTCGATGAGCAACGGCATGTTTTGGAGCCTGACAATGGGCGCGCCACGCTGCCTCAGCAATGATGGCGATGGTGCCGGTGATGGCGGTAGGCCGATCGGTGCTGGTACGCCCAATGCCGAAGGTAGCGTGGCGGCGTTGTCACCAACGCCGATTGTCGCCGCAGGGACGACCGGCCGGTGGTGGAGCGTGGCGCACCCGCGAAACGCTCCACCGGGAACCTTCGACTCAATCGATCACTTGAACCACCCGGCGTGTTCGTGGATCGACCAAAACAGGCTCGTCATTCACAACCGTGTAGCGGTAGCGGGGGGAAACGCCAAATTCCCGAGGCACGGGGTAAAAGACCACCCCTTTGGAAGGAAGGATCATTCCGACCCGCGGCGCCTCGCTGTAGCGATAAGACGAGCGGTGTTCGCGTATCACATAGTCGTGAAAGCGAGGGGCTTCATCGACGCCCAACAGTCCGCCAATTCCGCCCGCGACACCGCCGACCACGCCGCCCACCACCCCGCCAACGGGCCCGCCGACATCGCTGCCTGCGGCGGCACCGCGTTCCGCGCCAGCGGGGATGCCTTGCGCCTGAACGGCGAGAGGCGAGGCGAGTAGAGCCGTAACCACGGCTATTCCAAATTTCTTCTGCATCGTCACTTTCTCCGTGTTTGCGTTGAACGCCGGGCTAAACATCGGACTTCGCGAAAAGTTCCATCGCCAAGGGGAGCGGAAGTCAGCAGCGCTGGGTCTTGGCGTTTGAACTGGTAATGCCGCGCGCTTGCTAAGTTTCGCCGGGAATGATAGGCGCGTTCGATGGATTGTCCGCGAGCCCTTTGCCACCAAACAACTTTGCGCCGCGCCGCGCGATGAGCATCCGCCTCCACAAGGCCGATTTGCCGGAAGATGCAGATTTTGGCGATTGCGTCGCGATCGACACCGAGACCTTAGGGTTGGTTCCGCATCGGGACCGGCTGTGCGTCGTCCAATTGTCGCGTGGCGACGGATCCGCCGACGTCGTTCAAATCGGCTCCGGCCAGGCGCGGGCGAAAAACATCGAGCGGCTCCTAGCCGATGCAAAAGTCACAAAACTATTTCATTTCGCCCGCTTCGATGTCGCGATTTTATGCAAGACCTTCGGGGTCATGGCGGCGCCTGTCTATTGCACCAAGATCGCCTCAAAACTCGCCCGGACCTACACAGACCGGCACGGTTTGAAGGATCTGGTGCGCGAACTTTTAGGCGTTGAACTGTCCAAGCAGAGCCAATCCAGCGATTGGGGCGGCGCGACGCTCTCGGAGGCGCAGCTTTCCTATGCGGCGTCCGACGTCCTCTATTTGCACGCCTTGCGCGACCGCCTCGACGCGATGCTCAAGCGCGAAAATCGCTATGAGATCGCCGCCGCCTGTTTCGATTTTGTCCCCGCGCGGGCCCGCCTCGACCTGATGGGCTGGGCCGATGCGGATATATTTTCGCATCAATAGGCGCGCCCGGCCTGCCTTGACTTCGCCTTGGTTGCTTGCTGTTTGCGTAATCTGAGCAAACGCTTGCGCCCGCCCTGACAGCGGTTGCCCGGCCGGAGTAAAGCCCAAACAAGGTCGATCCGCCAGGTTTTGAGAATTGTTAGGATTTCTAAAGCCGTGTCCATGTTCGATCGCAATTTGACGAATTTCGCGCAGCCGGGAGCATGGGCCCCTTTGTCTCGGAACGTCCCTCTGCAAAACAAGAAATTGGCAGGGGGCAAGGATACGCCAGCAGGAGCGTTGAGCGGCGCCGGAAGCCCCGCCAGCCTGAATACCCTGGCGAAGGCCAAGCTCGCCCGGCCAGGCGCCGCAACGGCTGACAGCGGCGGGGCGGGCGATCGCAAAGCCCGCTCCGGCGCGGTGCGTTTCGACGTGACGCCGGTGCTTTGGCGCGGCGGCTTCAAGGCGGCACACCGTCATTCGGCGCGAGTGCGGTTGCTTCGCCGCGTCGCGATCACTGGTTCCCTTGTCGGCATCGCGTTCATCTCCGCGGCGGTTCTGTTGAACCCGGCAAGGCGCCTGCCAGGCGACATTTCCATCGGCCGGGCCGCGCTTGAGGGCACCAAAATCACCCTGGATTCTCCAAAGATCTCGGGGGTGCAGACGGATGGCCGCCCGTTCGAGATCAAGGCGCGTGCCGGAATACAGGACATCAAGGTGCCAAACATCATTGAACTCCTCGGCATCGATTCGAAGATCGGGGCCGCGGACGCCTCGACGACATGGGTAAGCGCGGCGCGGGGCATCTACGACAGCCTGCATGACAAAATGACCTTGGAAGGCGACATAAGAATCAAGAGCAGCTCGGGTTACGACATTTCGTTGAGAACGGCGCGGATCGATTTTACCACCGGTGGTCTTGTCTCCAAGGAGCCAGTCAAGGTCATTCTCGACGGCGGGACGATCGCCGCGAATCAACTGGACGTCAGCGACAATGGCCACAAAGTCTCGTTCGGCGGCGAGGTGACCTCGATGATCGACAGCAGAGCCGGGAATCCTGAAACCGCCGGCGCCATGACGGAAAGCGGGAAATGACCTGGCGCTCGGGTGGAATTGCCGCATTGTTTTTGTTGGCTTCGGCGGTCCTTCCGTCGCATGCGCAAAAGCCGCGCTCCGGCGCGGTCCTGCCCGGCGGCAATTCCAAGGATCCAGTCAATGTCGCCGCCGCCAAACTGGATTATTTCGACAAGGAACAAAAGCTTGTCTACACCGGCAACGTCGTTGCGACGCAAGGCGAGAGCAAACTCCAAGCGCGCACGCTCGTTATTTTCCTGACGCCGAAGGATCCCGCGGAACAAGCCGGAGTTCCATCGTCGTCAAGCCAGATTCGCCGCATGGAAGCGGCGGGACCGGTGACAATTGTTTCCAAGGACCAAATCGGGACCGGCGACAGCGGGGTCTATGAAAAATCGGAAAACAAAGTTTATCTTATTGGCGACGTGACATTAACTCAGGGGCCGAATGTCACCAAAGGCGATAAATTGGTCTATGATTTGACAAACAATGAGGCTGCGGTAACCGGGCGGGTCAGGAGCATGTTTTTGCCGGGCGGCGGGACCGGAGAGGTCAAAGAGCCAAGTCCGGCGAAACCGGGTGGCGCCCAAAAGTCCGGCGGCGCGGCAAAAGATTCCTGACGAATTGTTGCCGGGCACGGCAAAGCGTTCGCTATTAGGCTCGCAGCGCTCGTCCTTTGAGGCCGCCTTCGCCGATGAACTTGGCCAACCACGCACAGTGCCGTCGTCGAGATAGGGAACCTTGGCGGCCTCTTCGCAGCTCAAGCCGTCGTCCATAAGCAGCATGGCGTTCGCGCGGCGCGTCAGCCGATGCGCAGCCGACCCGTTTCGCATCAGAGCGACAAGGGCGGCGCGGTCTGGCGGAGAAAGGAAGCCGGCGCGAATCATGCTCCCAGACGAATCGATTTCTCAGAGCTCGGCAACCACTTTTTTCGCCATCTCAATGAGTCGGGGTATAGATTCGCAACGTCGCGGTTCTGGTCGTGTAAGGTCGATTCCACGGCGCCGCGCGCCGTGCTTCTCGTGCTGGATGCGACGATGGGCCAAAATGCTATGAAGCAGGCCGAGATTTTGCGCCGTGTCGCCGGCGTGACCGGTCTTGTCATGACAAAACTCGACGGAACCGCGCGCGGCGGCATCCTCGTTGCGATCGCCGAGAAATTCAAGCTTCCGGTGCATTCTATAGGGGTCGGCGAAGGAGTAAACGACTTGGAGGCTTTCGAGGCGCATGATTTTGCCCGCGCCATCGCCGGGCTGGAAAGCTAGAATTTGCCAGGACTGTCGCAGCGGATGCCGGCCTCGACACGATCGAAGCCGAGCCTCTCCGGTTGCCAACCTTGCTAGTCTCAAACAAATCGTGGGCATAAGGGCATGATATCGTGGAAGAAGATGACCTAGATTCCAAGCCAGAAGAATGCGCCGGCTCGGTAACGAGCGTCGCCAGGACAGTGTTCGGTATTTTCTCTGACGAACTCGCAAAAGTAGAAGGGCTGTCAGAGATCGCGCCCAAGCTGCGTAAGGGCGTTCTCGATGATGGAGTATTCTCCGAACCTGCCGTTCGAGCAGGGTTGTTTTCAGACACGCCATGATCCGCATCGAGAAAATCGAGATTCACGAGTTTCGCGGCATTCGCGGCTTATCTCTCGGTCTTAAAGGGCAGAACTTCGCCGTTTGCGGTCCCAATGGGACCGGCAAGAGCGGTATTGTCGACGCCATTGAGTTCGCCCTGACCGGCGGCATATCTCGTCTGTCTGGCAGTGGCACTGGCGGCCTTTCTGTCAAGCTCCATGGCCCGCACGTTGATAGCCGAAACAAGCCCGACGACTCTTGGGTTACGCTGGACGTCGCTATCCCGTCGCTGGGCGGCAAGAACGCGACCAACCACCGAACTGTGAAGGCAGCTGGAAGTCCGACCATTACCCCAAACGATCCCAAAGTCCTCGCCGCCTTCGATGGGGTAAAACTGCACCCAGAATTCGTCCTCTCGCGGCGCGAATTGGTTCGGTAAGTGTTATCCGAGCCCGGCCAGCGCAACAAAGCAGTCAGGGCGCTATTGCGGCTCGAAGACATCGAGAAGCTCCGAACAGTCCTGCAAAAGATCACCAACGCCTGCATGCGGGAGTTGTCGCCACTCGATCGCGCGGAGAAGGATGCTGCCACCAGCTTGATGAGCGCTCTTTGCGTAGCGGAGTTGACTAGGGCAAGCGTTCTGGACGCCGCTAATGCAATGCGTGAAGTCTTGGGACTCTCCCCCCTGACCGCGCTTGAGGCGACCACCTCGCTAAAGGACGGCCTCGCCACGGCAGCGGCGGGCTCGGTGTCGAGCCGCGTACCTAAGGTACAGGCAACTGCTGACATTGCTGCGCTGAAAGACGCTCTCAGAAAACTGAGGTCTGAGGCGTTCGAGAAAGCGTGTGGCGAGGCCGCTGAAGCCGCAGCAGAACTCGGCAGGGACGCCGACAGTCTGCACGAGGTGTCCCGCGAGGCACTTCTCCGCTCGGCGCTTGATCTATTCGACGACAAGGTTTGCCCTGTCTGCGACACGCCTTTCCAACCTGAAGAGTTCCGCGAGCATGTGACGGCGAAGCTGGAACAGCTTGACGCGGTCGCTGCAAAGCGCGCGGCACTGGAGGCACAAATTGGGCCGCTGCTGGACGCCCTTCATGAGGCCGGAACCGCTCTAGCACTACTTTGGCAGAATTATTTTTGTGTGAATCCTGAGACGCATTCGGCAGCGGGGACATCGTTCATGGATTTGCATTCGGAGGAGCGTCTTGATGACGGCT